>CACZYK010000151.1 GCA_902785295.1 uncultured Clostridium sp. | reverse complement strand
TTTTGTTATATCTACAACTGTTATTTTAGATAATTCTTTTTTTGAAACTAACTTCTTTAAAGAAGTGGCTAATGCCTTTTTTGTTATTTCTGACATAATCTTTTCTCCCTATTTATAATCTTTTAAATCCAAAAGTATAAATCTTTCTATATATTTTTTATTCTCATCGTAATTTTTTCTAATTTCTGTAGCATTTATTGGTATAGTCTTTCTCTCTAAATCCACAATTCTATTCTCTATACCTAAATAGTTAGCTACTTTTTCTCCATACAATTCACTACTATAAAAATGCGTTACTTGTATTTCTTTTATTAATTCGGATAAATATTTCATTTGAATATTAACGCTTTCATCATCCAGTCCATATTGTTTTGGACTATCATATGCAAATATTATATTAACATTAGGATACAACTTTTTTATCCATTTTGCCCTTTGTTCTACATTAATATTAATAATATCTGTATCATAAATAACACAATACACTTCATCCATTTCTTTTAAAGCGGTTTCAATTAATAATTGATGTCCCTTGTGTAATGGTGCAAACTTTCCTATAGTAAATCCTATACTTTTATTTTCCATGTTATATACTCCTTAATTCTGTGATTCTATCAAAAATTTATGAACTTTATTTGAACGAATATAATTTTCAGAATATAAAAATAAAAAGAACAGAAAAATTTCCGTTCTTAAATTATATGTAAACTTTATTATCTTCTTTATTAAATGCAGGTAATTGTACTGTAACAATTGTTCCTTTATCTTCTTTACTTTCAATTCTAATACTACCATTTGACAATTCTATTATTCTTTTTACTATTGCTAGACCTGATAGAATCTTTCAAATATCTTTTCTAATTCATCTTCTGACATTCCTATTCCATAATCTTTTATTGTTACAATTATATTGCTTTTTTCTTTTATTAATTTAATATCAATTTTACCATTTTGTTTAGAAAACTTTATAGCATTTTCTATTAAATTCATCCATACTTGAAAAATTAGATCTTCATCACCTAATATCATGATTTCTTGTAGGCTAACATTTATTTTAATATCCTTTTGACTCCATTTATGCTCTAATACACTTATTGCTTTTCTAATTTGTTCTGCAACCATTATTTCTTGCTTATTTACAATAATTTCTTGATTGTGCAATTTACTTAACTTTAACATTTTGCTTGTTAAATTTGATAATCTCTCTGATTCCTCTATTATAATATTTGAATATTCTTCTCTTTCTTCTTTTGACAAATTATCTTCCTTTAAAAACTTAGCAAACCCTTCAATTGAAGAAATAGGTGTTTTAATTTCATGTGATACATTATTTATAAATTCTTTTTGTAAATTTTCCGTACTTTGCAACCCTTTTATCATCTTATTAAAGTTTTCTGTAAGCTCTCCTATTTCATCTTTTCTCGTAGTTTCAAGTTCAATGTTATACTCACCTTTTGTTACTTTTTTAGTAGCATCATTGATTTTGCTAATAGGATATGATAATTTCTTTTGATAGATTTTCATTAAAATTATACTTACAATTATTATATTAGCAGTAGCAAAGCTTAAACTTTTTCTTAAAATATAAACAATAGCATTAAATTCACTTTGGCTTTCAATTATTATTAGGTTATTTTTTTTGACTGCTGGTTCAATAAAAATAAAAAATTCAGATACCGTTAAAATGATTACAAATGAAACTGCCAAAACAAAACCTATTATCAATAATCGTTGAATCGAATATTTTTTTCCAAAAATATTTTTCATTACTATTTCTCTCCTTCTAAAATTAATTTATATCCTACACCTCTAATTGTTTCAATCTTAAATTCATCTACATCTTTTAATTTTTCTCTTATTCTTTTTATATGAACATCTATCGTTTGGTGTGCTTATTAATTTATATAATAAGTAAAATTCTTTTTGTGCCAAATTATATTTTTGATTTCCTCGAGTTACAGACAACTGGTTATAATCAATTGTGAAACTCCCTATCTCTATTTTACTCTCGTTAGCTGTATTTACTCTTTTAAGCAATGCTTTTACCTTTAATGGAAGTTCTTCAATATCTATAGGCTTTACCATATAATCATCTGCACCTAATCTATATCCTTCCTTTTTATCATCTAAACTGCTTTTTGCTGTTATTACTAAAATAGGAATACTATATTTAGCCTCTCTAAGTTCTCTTATTAGCTCATACCCATCCATTTCTGGCATCATAATATCTGTAATTGCTAAATCTATATAATTTTTATCAATTATATCTAATGCTTGCATGCCATTTATAGCCTCATAAGTATTATACTTTTCTCTTTTTAAGCATGTTGTTATTAGTTTTCTTAAATTTTTATCATCTTCTACAATTAAAATATTAAACATAACTTTTGTTCACCTCTATTATAAAAAAATTAGGAGATATTGTTTGAAAATAAAAGGGGATGTTTTTGTTTTTTTTAATTTTAATTACAATACTCCTAATTGTTCTGTATTATAATTGATAAATATGAATTGTTTATGAATTCACTTATATAATACCAAAAAAGGCATTAAAAATCCACACATTTTTAATACCTTTTCTTCGTTTGTATAA
>CACZYK010000150.1 GCA_902785295.1 uncultured Clostridium sp. | reverse complement strand
CAAATAGAATATTTTCTCAAGTTTTATATAACTATTTTTCATCATTACTAGAAAATAATGATACAATGAAAAAATATAATTTTAAATCTGATTTTATTTATGGAAATGCTCTTAATATTGAAAGGATTTTAATTAGATTTCAGCAGTTTATGAAGGAAGAATATTCTTCAAAAAATGAAAGCTTTTTAGAAACCCATGGTAGAATGCTATTTTTATCTTTTTTGACACCAATAATAAATGGAATAGGTTTTGCATTTAAGGAAGTACAAATTTCAGAAGAAAAAAGGTTAGATGTAGTAATAACTTATAATAGCAATAAATATATAATAGAGCTTAAAGTATGGCGTGGAGAAGAATACCATGAAAAAGGTCTAAAGCAACTAGTTAATTATCTTGATATTAATAATCAAGATAGAGGATACTTACTAGTGTTTAATTTTAATAAAAATAAAGAGTATAAAAAAGAAGAATTAATTGTTGAAGGAAAAGAAATATTTGAAGTATTTGTTTAAAACCTTAAGTGTACCAAAATTATAAGTAGAAAGCATGATATAAGCTGTGTTCGAAAGAGCATGGCTTTTTACATTTTGTTTTAAGAAACTTTTTGTAAATATATAAAATAGCTTTGATTAAACAGAGGAATAGTATATAATTAATTTATTAATTGAAAAGATAAAGGCATACTTTAAACTAAAATATATTATTGTTTACATGAGCATAAACATATTGTTTGGCTTTTTAAATTTTAAATCTATTCATGGAAGGATAGATATGTTTTATAACATATATGGAAATTATTTATTCTTTAGCAAGTGATAGAGCCAAGCCCTCTCGCTAGGACCCTAAGGGTCCAGAAAATTACCAGTGACAAGCATTATATAAGCTATGTTCGAAAGAGCATGGCTTTTTGCTTTAAAAAGAATTATTTTCAGAAAATTTCAAAAATAAAATAAATAGGAGAATGTAATATGTCTAAAAACAACAATGAAATAAAGCATGAAGACTTAATAATGAAAAAAGCAATGGATGTATTTGCAGAAGAAGGTTTAGTTTATGAAGAGATTTAGAACCACAGGTGTTTGCAATCCTAATATACAATACATGGTAGATATTACAGATAAGATAGAGCAGGTTAAGAAACTAATAGAAGATAATGAATATTTTGTAATAAATAGACCAAGACAATATGGAAAAACTACAATGTTATCAGCCTTAAAAAGGGAGCTTTTAAACAAATATCTAGTTATTAGTATAAGTTTTGAAAAATTTGGTGATATAGCATTTAGTGATGAAGAAATATTTTGCAAGAAGTTTTTAAAAAACTGTGCTAGAGCAATAAGACTTATAGATAGAAATAATAGTAATAAGCTATTGGAGTATAGCAGAGACGTGACTGATTTAGATACTCTAAGTGATTATATAAGTGAGTTTATAGAGGAATGTGATAGAGAAGTTATACTTATAATAGATGAAGTAGATAAGAGTTCTGACAATCAATTATTTATAAATTTTTTAGGTATTCTTATAGAAAAGTATTTAAAAAGAATAGATGATGAAGATGTATCTTTTAAATCAGTAATACTTGCAGGGGTATATGATATAAAAAACTTAAAATTAAAATTAAGACCAAATGAAGAAAAAAAATATAATTCTCCATGGAATATAGCAGCACCTTTTAACATAGATATGAGTCTTTCCGAGAAAGGCATAGAAAAAATGCTTAAAGATTATAAAAATGATAGAAATATAAGATTAAATGCTAAAAAATCATCAGAGTTTATACATTTTTATACAAATGGTTATCCATTCTTAGTAAGTAGATTATGTCAAATAATAGATGAAGATTTAGGAGCTTCTTGGAGTGAAGAAAACATGATAAGGGCCGTGAAACTTCTATTAGATGAGAATAATACTTTATTTGATGATTTAGTAAAAAATATGGAAAATAATAAGGAACTTCAACATCTTATTGAGGGTATAATTATTGATGGTAAGATTATAAGCTTTAATTTAAGTAATCCCATAATAAATTTAGGTGCAATATTTGGAATTTTTTCTAAGAGGGACAATAAGGTGTCTATAAGCAATAGGATATATGAGCAATATATTTATGATTACCTATCATCTAAAATAGAAGTATCAAATAATGTTTTAGAAAAGTATAATTTTAAAAGT
>CACZYK010000149.1 GCA_902785295.1 uncultured Clostridium sp. | reverse complement strand
TTTAACATCTTTAACTATATAATTATGTTTTGTAATAGGCATAGTTATTCCTGCAATATCAACTTCTTGGAAACTATCTTTTCCTAATAAAGGAACAGTAACATTTCCTGTAATAGCCACCATAGGAATTGAATCCATATATGCTGTTGCAATTCCTGTTACTAAATTAGTTGCTCCTGGTCCTGATGTAGCTAAACATACTCCAACTTTTCCAGTAGCTCTTGCATATCCATCTGCTGCATGAGAAGCTCCTTGCTCATGACAAGTTAATACATGATGAATTTTATCTGAATATTTATATAGTTCATCATATATATTTAATACAGCTCCGCCAGGATATCCAAATATTGTATCTACTCCTTCATCAAGTAGTGTCTTGATTAATATCTCTGCTCCTGTTAACAACATTTAATCATCTCCCTAAAAATATGTTCTTACCTTCTATCCAACTTGCTTGAATAACGTCTCTAGATACTCCAACTGTACTCCAATTTTCAACCCCATCTGTAGATTCTATTAATACTCTAACCTTTGCTTTTGTAGCACTTTCAGAATCTAAAACTCTAACCTTATAATCAACTAGTCTTACATTCTTTAATTCAGGATAAAATACTTCTAAAGCTTTCCTTAAAGCTTTGTCTAAAGCATTTACAGGTCCCTCCCCTTCTGCTGCTGTAATCTGTTCTTTTCCATCAACAGTTATATTTATCATAACTGATGATGTATGGTCTTTATCTTCAGAATACTGTTCTGCAAATATTTTAAAATGCTTTAAATGAAAGAATGGGCTATATTTGCAATTTTTCTTATTACAAGCTCTACAGTACCTTCTGCTCCTTCAAATTGATATCCTTCATATTCAAGTTCTTTTAATTTGTCAGTAATTTTTTGAATTTCCTCACTATCTTTTGATATGTTAGGGAATATTTTTTTTACTTCTGAATATATAGTACTTTTTCCACTTACTTCTGATATTAAAAATCTTCTTTTATTTCCTACTTTTTCAGGAACTATATGCTCATAAGACTTTGGTTTCTTACAAACTGCATCTATATGCATACCGCCTTTATGTGCAAAAGCAGCTCCTCCTACATAAGGAGTTTCATCTTTTAATACTATATTTGATATCTCTGCAATAAATCTAGCTACTGTAGTAAGTTTAGTAAGATTTTCTTCATCAATAACTTTATATCCACTCTTTAGCATTAAAGTTGGAATTATTGCACTTAAGTTTGCATTTCCACATCTTTCCCCAAGACCTATAAATGTACCTTGTACATGGCTTGCTCCTGCTTGAACTGCAACAACAGAATTTGCTACTGCCATTCCTATATCATCATGACAATGTATTCCTATATTACAATTTGTATTTTCACATACATCTTTTACAATGTCTCCAATTTCATTAGGAAGAGTTCCTCCATTTGTATCACATAAGACTATTGTAGAAGCACCTGCTTGTTCTGCAACTTTTATTGTTTCAAGAGCATAATCTCTATTTTCTTTATATCCATCAAAAAAATGTTCTGCATCAAATATTACTTCTTTTTCTTTGTCATGTAGATACTTTATTGTATCCTTAATCATATGTAAATTTTCTTCTAATGTTGTCTTTAATATGTCTGTTACCTGAAAATCCCATGACTTTCCAAATATCACAGTTACCTTTGTATCTGCTGATAATAAATTTATTAGGTTTTTATCTTCTTCTACTTTTATTCCTGGTCGCCTAGTAGAGCCAAAAGCTGCTATTTTAGAATTTTTTAATTCTATATTTTTTATTTGTTTAAAAAATTCCATATCTTTAGGATTAGACCCTGGATTACCAGCTTCGATATATGTTATACCCATATCGTCTAATACTTTAACTATTTTTATCTTATCTTGTAAAGAAAATGATATTCCTTGCCCTTGAGCTCCATCTCTTAAAGTGGAATCAAAAATACTTACACTTCTTTGCTCCAACAAAAACACCTCCTAGCAAGTTTAGGTTTTAATTTAAGTCTTCAAAACACTTGTTATACTTGCTTATTATTTGATTTCCTCTTTGAAGTGCTGTTAGTCCAGTTCTTACTAATTCTTCAACACCATATTCATCTAAAAGATTTATTATTGCTGCAATTTTATTTTCATCACCTGTAACCTCAATTGTTAATGTATCTGAA
>CACZYK010000148.1:2320-2938 GCA_902785295.1 uncultured Clostridium sp. | reverse complement strand
AATTCAAAAGGAATATTTGATATATCTTTCAATATTGAAAAGGGAGAAATGTTTGGCTTTGTTGGAACAAATGGAGCAGGAAAAACAACTACTATAAGGCATTTACTAGGCTTTTCAAAACCAGATAAAGGAAAAATAACTATTAAGGGATTAAATCCATGGAAAGATTCAGAAAAATTGATGAAATACATTGGATATATACCTGGAGAAATTGCATTCCCAGATTTAAAAAGTGGAACAGATGTCATCAAATCGCAAGCAGAATTTTTGGGTGTTAAAGATTTATCTTATGCTAATTCACTTATAAAAAATCTTCAACTAGATGTTAGAGGAAATCCAAGATCGATGAGTAAAGGAATGAAGCAAAAACTTGCTATAGTTTTAGCACTAATGCACGATCCCGAAATATTATTTTTTGATGAACCTACAACTGGATTAGATCCTCTTATGAGAGATAGTTTTATGAACATTGTGGCAGAAGAACATAAAAAAGGAAAAACAATACTTATGAGTAGCCACATGTTTGAAGAATTAGAAGCATATTCAGATAAAGTTGGGCTTATTATGAATGGGAAAATATTAGATATAGCAGATATGGAAACTTTAAGAAATTCAAAT
>CACZYK010000148.1:0-2281 GCA_902785295.1 uncultured Clostridium sp. | reverse complement strand
GTAACAATAAGAATACAAGAAGAACAAATAAAAATGTTAATGCAAGAACTTTCAAAATATAATGTGAAATTTATTAGAGAAGTAAAATATGATTTGGAAAAATATTTTAAAGAAAAATTAAATTTAGAAAGTAACTCATAAGAAAAGGAGAAAAAATATGTTTAGTAAACCATTATTTAAACAATCAATAAAAGCGAATTTTACGAGATGGATCATTGTAACATTTGCATCTTGTTTTATAGTTGCTGTTGTTATATTAATTTTAGGAAACCTAAATGTGAATAAGATAAGAGGTTCTTTAGAAGATTTATTTGAAGATTCAGATAAGCAAGCAGATATTCAGTATAAATCAGCAGATAGTTATCAAAAAACTTATGATGTATATACAAAAACATTAGATAAATATAAAGAAATGACAGATATTTTAGAAAGAGCAATATCAGGAGAGGCAAATGAAGAAGAATATGCAGACTTTTCCGAAGAATTTAAAGATGCAATTAAAAAAATCAGAGATGGAGAAACGGAAATAGCAAGTTCTAAAAGTAAACTTTCTTCTGGAGAAAGTGAACTTGCATACACAAAAACAATTAGAAGAAGGAATTGCAAAATCAGAGAAAGAAATGTCTGAATTGAAAGAAAATCTAAATACAGTAAATGCTGGAATTACACAAATTAATCAATCCTATGAACAAGCAGATGAACAAACTAAAACAGCTTTAGATGCACAGTTAAAAGATTTAAAAGATAAAAAAGCACAATTAGAAGCTGGAATTAGCCAATATGAAACTGGAATTTCAGAGGCTAAAACTAATTTAGAAAAAGTAAAGAGTGGTATTGGGACAATAGATACAAAATTAAGTCAAGGACAAAGTCAGATAACAGCTGCCGAAAAGAAAATAAGCACTTCAAAATCTGCTTTAAGTTCAGCAGAAAGTACATTAGCAAGTAGTAAAGAAGAATTAAAAACAAAAACTTTAGAGGCATTATATGATAAGATTGTAGATGGAGTATATGATGAAGCTATAAAAGATAATGATGAAGAAACTGCACAGAAATCAAAAGAATTAGCAAAAGAGATTTTAGATAAATATAAAAATGGAGAAAATACAAATGAAGAAGAAATACAAAAAATGGCTAAAAACTATGTAACAAATTCGGTTTATGAAGAAGCAATTAAAGAAAATAGTGAAGAAGATTCAAAAACAGCTAGAGATATAGCTTCTACAGCAATAGATGATTATAATAATAAAATTGAAAATGGAGCTACTAAAGAAGAAGCACTAGATTCAATATCAAAGAGCCTTATTGAACAATTACCAGATGATGTAGAAGATGCTATATTAGAAATAAAGGACTTAGATGTTTATGGACTTGTTGTGGGAAATATTTTATTTAGAATAGCAGGTTTATTATTACCTATGATATTTGTAATAATGACTGCAAATGGATTATTAGCAGGACAAGTTGATTCTGGTTCTATGGCATATATATTATCTACACCAACTAAAAGGTCAAAAGTAACAATTACGCAAATGATATATTTAATTTTAGCAGTTTTATTAATGTATGTGTGCATTTGTACAACAAGTGTTGTATGTATGGAAATAATTAAAGATTCAGAGATAACAATTACAATAGAAGAAATGATAAAGTTTAATATAGGTGCATTTTTTGTAATGTTTGCAGTTAGTGGAATTTGTTATTTATCATCTGCAATATTTAACAGAGAGAAAAATTCAATAAGTGTAGGTGGAGGTCTAACAATGTTCTTCCTAGTTTGTTCAATTTTAGGACTATTCGGAGAAAAGGTAATTCCATCAGCAATAAGAATTGAGGCAATGAATTATTTTAATTATGCATCAATCATATAATTATGCATCAATCATATCATTCTTTAATGTTAATTCTATGTTGAATGGAACTAATGATTATATGGTAGGATTAGCAATATTATTTGCAATAGGAATTGTTACATATATTATTGGTATAATCAAGTTTGATAAAAAAGATTTGCCTCTATAAAAATATAAAAAATTCTATAAGTTAAAAACTTATGGGATTTTTTTGTTCATAATTAATTCATTTTTATAATATATAATTGGGTAAAATAAATAAAGGAATATAGAGGAAGAAAAAAATAGGAGGAAAAGGATGGATGATGATAATAAAGAAACAAGTGATGTTGAATTAATACGAGAGAAGGAACAACAACTTAAGAGAATAACACTTATGTATGAGTCAGCATTAAAAGAAATGGAAACAAAAATAAAAATAATTTCTG
>CACZYK010000147.1 GCA_902785295.1 uncultured Clostridium sp. | reverse complement strand
ATGGTAAGTTTGATTTAACTAAAGAAGTATCAAATGGCTATTTATATGGTGGATACTTCAAAGCATATGGTCAGACAACATCTACTAATGATCAGATTAAAGCTTTAACTTACACTGATGGTAAAGCAATAGATCCAAATGGTACTGCATATACAGGTAAGAAATTTGCTGCATGGAAAGAAGCCAATGCCTATTTAGTAAATGGTAAGACAAGCTTTGCTCCAAAAGTAAATCAAGTTTACTACTTAAAAGAAGTACCAAATGGTTACTTCAGACCTCGTATGATTGCTACATATGATAAATATAAAGAAACACATCCAATCACAAATTTATATTTATTTACTGCAGTCGATGATGCTAACTACAATTCAGTATCTTTCAGTCCAGTAGTTGGTGATACTGAATTATATACAAGAGCAACTATTAAGAATTCTGATGGTACTGTGAATAAATATCTTACTGTAAAAGGTGAATTCAATTCATTACCACGTGGTTACATTGCACTTCTTAATGTAAAAGATAAAGTTAAGAATCAAACTGATTTTGAATTTACCCCAACATATGAAACATTGGATGGCGTAGAAGTTAATGGTGTTGTTAAGAGAAGCGTCTTATTTGGAAATGGAAACTATGTACCAAATTCAAGTGGCGAGTCAGTAGCACCTGGTTTACACCATACAGATATTGAAATTTAGGGAGGTGAAAAAATGGGTTTGAAAGTAAATGGAATACAACTAACTCTTGAACAAGAAGCAGCATGGAAAGCTTTTGATTCTAGCAGCTTTCAAGAAGCTACTGAAGAAGGAGTGTATGATGAGGATACTCATACTTTGAAAGATGTAAGTTTTTTACCTGAAGAATGGCAAGATGATGATCCAACTAATAGTCCATTTGATATCGTTCTTAAGCCATCAGGAGGTTATTTTATTCAATAAATTATATAAAGGAGAAGGAGTTACTTCTTCTCCTTTTTTTTAGGATAAGAGAATTATGGGATATTACTACAGAAAACAAATTGCTGGTATTGAAATAAATTATAATTTTCATTTCGATGAAACAAGTGGCTTTTTTCATGGTAAGATTAATAAAGAGAAACCCGTAGATAATGCCGTTAGTGCAAGAGACTGTGATTTTCATATATGGGAGGCTGAATGGAAATACAAAGTTTGCGCCTCTACAGAGATGGCTATTTTACCATATCGTACAAGTGATTATCTTTTAAATTATAATCGTTGTATAACGGCTCAAAGTGGAACAGGGAAAAGCACACAATTAAGAAATTGGATGAAACTATATGGGAATGAAACAAAAATTATTAATGGCGATAAGCCAGTAATAGAAAAGACCGATGAAAATACAATTTTGGTTCATCCTTCACCTTGGAAAGGAAAAGAGGGATGGGGAGATGATTCACTCCCTCCTACCCCTTTAGGTGGTGTTATATTTCTCTCACAGGCAAAAGAAAATAAAATTGAAAGAATGTCTAATTTTCAAGCAGCTATTCCATTATTATCAAGATTTCTCTTTACGGTTGAATCAGAGGAAAATGTTAGACAGGCATGTGCTATAGAAAGCTGTATACTTGACACTGTTCCAGTTTTCCACTTAAGTAACGTTGGAGATCTAGCTTCAACACTGTTAATTCATGACGTTATAACGGAGGTGGAATAGTATGCATTTTATCATACACAAGGGCATTGTTCTGACAAAAGTCAGTGATGTGAATTTATTAGTTGCCACAAGAGAAGCTTGGGATGATTGTCCACAAATAAAACTAATAACACCTACACAAGCTGATTTTTGGGAGTATATTGAAAAAGGTGTTGATCAAGAAGAAATCTTAAAGGAAATAGAGGGAAGCGAGGAGAATGAATTATTATTAAAATTATATAATTTATTTATAAAAAAAATGAAAGAGTCTGGATATATTATTGGTGAGGAGGATTAATGATGATAAGAGAAGAAGAAATCATACTTCATATGCTTAATGATTTTTGTCATCATCAATCAAGTGAATGGTTCCATGAATTAGAT
>CACZYK010000146.1 GCA_902785295.1 uncultured Clostridium sp. | reverse complement strand
CAATTTTATTCTATCACTTTTTTTATATTTTACTTGTATATTTATACTTTTTTTTGTACATTTATTATGTATTTTTTATGAAATATCAACTTTTTTATTGCTTTTTGTAAGTTTTTTCCTTAGTTGTGTTATAAATGTAAAGGTTTTCTTATTTCTCATTACTTTTTTATTCGTAAAATTTTGTTGTTTTGATGAAAAGTTATTATATTAATTTTGTTCAATAAAATATTGGGGACCTTATTTTATGAGTGCGTGACGCAAGAGCCTGTCGATAGCTGAGAATCAAAATTTTATATTTTGCTCTTCAAAGCTACCCAACGAACAAAGTGAGTCGTACTTCCTTTAAACATAAGGTCCCCAATATTTTTGAATTTGTCTAATATTATTTTAAATAAGGTCCATCTTCTCCAATTTTGCCTGAAATTCCACTTGAGTTTTGTAATACATATACTCTCATGTTTCCTTTTCCAACAGAATCAGTTGTCAATGTTCCATTACATTGAACTGTCTTTCCAGTTATAGCATCTACATAAGTTCCACTTGGTATTCCTGTAAAGGTTGCAGAACCACTTATTGCTACACATACAAAACTATCTACTCCATCTGCTGTATAACGTCTCTTAATCGTTTAACAATATAAATTATTAAATTACTAAAATCTAAAATCACGTTTTCCTTCTTCAATATTTTTTAAATTTTCTATAACAATCTTTCTTACCTTTTCATTAGGTATTTTTTCAAGTTGTTCTTTTATTACCTTTTCACCTTCAGCTTTTGTTTTATCTAATGCATAGTCTTCTAAGTATTCTTTTAAAGTCATAAGAGCATTTGGTTGGCAACAGTTTGCTATTTGACCAGTCTTTACAAGTTGCATAAATCTATCTCCTGTTCTTCCCTCTCTATAACAAGCTGTACAAAAGCTTGGAATATAACCCATTTCTAAAAGCCAGTTTACTATCTCATCTAATGTTCTACTATCACTTACATCAAATTGTGCAGAATTATCTTCCTCCTTTTCTTTTTCTGCATATCTCTCTTGATTTTTGAGATTCTCTTGTAGATACTATAAGTCCTGTATAAGGTACTGCTATTCTTAAAACTGCAACTATTTTTGCAAAAATATCATCTGAAATAGCATTTGTATATTCTTCTGGATTTATATCATCTGCAGGGCATATTCTTGGAACGCTTATTGTATGAGGTCCTACTCCAAAGGTTGCTTCTAAATGTTCTGCATGCATTAGTATTCCAACAAAATCATAACGATACATATTTAACCCATATAAAACTCCAAGACCTACATCATCAATTCCACCTTCCATAGCTCTGTCCATAGCTTCTGTATGGTAAGCATAATCATGTTTTGGTCCTGTTGGATGAAGATTTTCATAACTCTCTTTATTATATGTTTCTTGAAATAATATATATGTACCTATTCCTGCTTCTTTAAGCTTTCTATAATTTTCAACAGTTGTTGCTGCTATATTTACATTAACTCTTCTTATAGCTCCATTTTTATGCTTTATGCTATATATTGTTTTTATTGATTCTAAAATATATTCTATTGGATTATTTACTGGGTCTTCTCCTGCTTCAAGAGCAAGTCTTTTATGACCTAAATCTTGAAGAGCTATAACTTCTTTCTTTATTTCTTCTTGAGAAAGTTTTTTTCTTCTTATATGCTTATTTTTATAATGATATGGACAATATACACAACCATTAACACAATAATTTGATAAATAAAGAGGAGCAAACATTACTATTCTGTTGCCATAAAACTTTTCTTTTATTTCTTGAGCTAAAGTATATATTTCCTCATTTTTATCTTCTAATTCACAATCTAATAAAAGGATGGCTTCCCTATGAGTAAGACCTTTTAAGTTTTTAGCTTTCTTTATTATACTTTCAATAAGCTCTTTATTATTTTTATTTTCATCTGCATATTTTAAGCTTTCTAAAATTTCTTCATTGTTTATAAATTCTTCTGCTTTTTTTGATTTTGGATTATACATACTTTGTTATACTTCCTTTCTAAAATTATTTATTTGTTTTAGAATAAATTGTCTTTACACTTATTCCTTTAATCATTCCAAGTTTTCCAGATAAGGAACTTATAACATTATTATCAGCATCTATTACTACACTAATAATACTCACATTCTTTTCTCTGTAAGGTATACCCATTCTTCCAACAAGATAAGGAGAATATTCATGTAAAATTTCATTTATTTTTCCAGCAGACTCTATATCTTCAACTATTATTCCAATTAATGCAATTCTAGTTTCCATAAAACCCCTCCTTTTTATAGAAAATTTGTTAAACTTTATTATTAGTTTGGCAAGCTATACAAACTCTAATAAATTATTTAATTTTCTATTGAATAAAAAAGTGGCTGCGCCACGCTCCCTTCGGGATATCAATTTTAAATTTTTTCTAAAAGCATAGGCATTTCATATATCCTATGCTTTTAAATTAACT
>CACZYK010000145.1 GCA_902785295.1 uncultured Clostridium sp. | reverse complement strand
AATTTAAAAGCATAGGATATATGAAATGCCTATGCTTTTAGAAAAAATTTAAAATTGATATCCCGAAGGGAGCGTGGCGCAGCCACTTTTTTATAAAATATTTATTCTAGCTTTTTCATAATGAATAATGATTTGTAAAAAGATATATAATTTAAGAAATAATATTATGTTATTAAATAAATAAACAAATAATTTCTAATTTTTATTGATACTAATAAAAAAAAAAAGTATAATACATTATATAACGATTACAAAAAGTAATGATAAAATGAAAGGGGAAATTTTTAATGGGGAATACACGAAAAAGACTTACAAGTATAGTAGCCGCATTAGCAGTAACTTCAAGTTTATTTGTGGGAAGCTTTTCAACTAATACAAGTGCTGCCACTATAAGCACAAATGATGAATCTTATTCATCAGAAAAAGCTGCTACACAAGCAGATTCCATTAAGGATGGAGTTATACTTCATGCTTGGAACTGGTCATTTAATGCAATCAAAGAAAATATGAAAGAGATAGCTGATGCAGGATATACTTCTATTCAAACATCACCAGCACAAGCATGTAGAAAAGGAAGTAATTGGACTAGTGCAGACAAAACTAACACTAACTCAAGTCCTTCATGGTATTGGCTTTATCAACCAACATATTTTACATTAGGTAATGCTTATCTTGGAACAGCAGAAGAATTTAAAGCTATGTGTACAGAAGCACATAAGTATGGTGTAAAGATAATTGTTGACGTAGTAGCAAACCACTTAGCAGATGGAGCTAATACTTCAAATGCAGATGCTACATTATACAATGAAGCACGTAAATCACCTAGAATAAATCACTGGAATATAAGAAGTGAAGTTACACAAGGATGTTGTATTGGTATGCCTGATATAAATACAGCAAGTACATCTTCTCAAAAAATAATAGGAGATTATCTAGTAGAGTGTTTAAATGCAGGTGCTGATGGATTTAGATTTGACGCAGCTAAGAGTATTGAATTACCATCAGATTGTGAAAATGGAAATCCTTCAAGTGATTTCTGGCCTAATATAATAAATAGAGTAAAATCAGTAAAATCTGATGCATTTATTTATGGAGAAGTTTTACAAGGTGATGAACCAGGAACAAACTTTAATAATTATACTAAGTACATGAGTGTTACAGCTAGTACTTATGGTTGGCATTTAAGATCAGCTGTAGGATATGAAATGTGGCAAGAAGAAAAGAATGGTGTAGATGTTCTTGGATGTAATGGAAATAATGGTAAGGTAGATACTCATACAGATACTCTTGCAACAACACAATATGCAGCAGGAAATGGTGAAACACCAGGAAGTATAACTAATGATAAGCTTGTAGGTTGGGTAGAAAGCCATGACTTATATGCTAATGCTGGTGCAACAAGAGGTATGACTCAAATTCAAAGAGAAATGGCTTGGGCAATGTTAGCAGGACGTGCTAAGATGGTACCATTATTCTTTAATAGACCAACTGATAGATTTTTTGGGGACAATCCTATGAATCCTCAAGGAGAAGCTTACAATACAATGGGACAAAGAGGTTCAAGTGATTTTGCATCTCAAAATGTTGTGGCAGTTAACTTATTCCATAATGCTATGGCATCAGAAGGAGAAAAAATTTCCTCTATAAATAATGATAAAGTATTTAAAGTAAGGGTGTAGTTTTAACTAATGTAGGTGGAAGTACATCAATTAGTACAAGCACAAGCTTACCAAATGGTACTTATAAAAACCAAGCAGCTTCAGGTGGAACATTTACTGTTTCAAATGGAACATTAACTGGTAATATGGAAGGTTCATCAATAGCAGTATTATATGTAGGAGCAGATGAAACTGGTGGTGGTTCTACAGGAGGATCAACTGGTGGAAGCACAGGAGGATCAACTGGTGGAAGTACTGGTGGTTCAACTGGTGGTGGTACTGTTGTATCAGGAGCAGCTTCAGCATATTTTGTAAAACCATCAGGTTGGGGAACTCCAAATGCATATGTATATACAGAAAATGGAACAGTAACTAAGCTTAATGGCGATTGGCCAGGAAAAGCTATGAAAGATGAAGGTAATGGAGTTTATAGCTATACATTACCACAAGGAACAGATAGTGCATTAATAATATTTAATGATGGAAGCAATCAAATTCCAGGAGCTCAACAACCAGGATATAAAATAACATCTTCAACATCTATGAAATATGAAAATGGAAGTTGGGAAGAAGCAATAGTAGATACATCATTAAAAGTTACTAAAATAGAAACTGATGTTCAATCACCACAATCTACAGACACAGATATAAAAATAACAGCAACTGCAAGTGGACAAGGTACAATAAGTTATAAATTTACAGTAACAAAGGGTTCAACTAGTGAAACATTAAGTAGTTTT
>CACZYK010000144.1 GCA_902785295.1 uncultured Clostridium sp. | reverse complement strand
GTTAAAGGCTCATTAACTAGGCAGAAATTTTTTGACGCTTACGATACAATTAATTAAAATAGAATAGATAAATATTTTATTTAGGGATATAAATATTAGAAATTCTTTGATGGAGGAAATAAAATGAAAGTATTCAATACAACAGGACTCTGTAATCCAAATAAACATTATATGGTGGATATAATGGATAAACTAGAGAAAATAATATCTTTAGTAAAAGCTGATAAGTATTTTGTAATAAATAGACCAAGGCAATATGGAAAAACAACAATACTTTCAGCATTAAGAAGAGAGCTATTAGGTAGATATTTAGTTATTAGTATAAGTTTTGAGGGGCTTGGAGATATTATTTTTAGTGATGAACAATTATTTTGTCAAACATTTTTGAAGAATTGTGCTAGAGCGATAAGATTTATCGATAGAGATAATAGCAATAAGTTATTAAAATATTATAAGGAAGTTACAAATTTAGATAATTTAAGTGATTATATAAGTAAGTTTATTGAAGAGTGTAATAAAGAAGTAATTCTTATAATAGATGAGGTCGATAAAAGTTCTAATAATCAACTATTCTTGAATTTTTTAGGATTGCTTAGAAATAAGTATCTTCAAAGAGAAGAAGGATATGATATTACATTTAAATCAGTAATCTTAGCTGGAGTTTATGATATAAAGAATTTAAAATTAAAGCTAAGACCAGATGAAGAAAGAAAATATAATTCTCCATGGAATATAGCAGTACCTTTTGATGTTGATATGAGTCTATCAAAAGAAGGAATAAATAATATGCTAGAGGATTATAAAAGAGATAGAGGTGTAGATTTAGATACAGAAAGAGTTTCAGAATTTATATATTTTTATACAAATGGGTATCCTTTTTTAGTGAGTAGATTATGTCAAATAATAGATGAAAATTTAGGAGCTTGTTGGAATGAAGAGGGTATGATAAGGTCAGTAAAGCTACTTCTTTTAGAAAGAAATACTTTATTTGATGATTTAGTAAAGAACTTAGAAAACAATAAAGAACTTAGATATCTTATTGAAAGTATAGTTATTGATGGAAAGATTATAAGCTATAATTTAAGTAATCCTATAATAAATTTAGGTGTAATATTTGGAATTTTATCTAATAGAGACAATAAGGTATCTATAAGCAATAGGATATACGAACAATATATTTATGATTACCTATCATCTAAAACAGAAGTATCAAATAATGGCTTAGGAAAATATAATTTTAAAAGTGACTTTGTCGAAGAAAATGGATTAAATATAAAAAAGATATTGCTAAGGTTTCAACAATTTATGAAAGAGCAATATAGCTCATTAGATGCTGATTTTATAGAACGTGAAGGAAGATTATTATTTTTAGCTTTTATAAAGCCGATAATAAATGGGGTAGGGTTTGATTTTAAAGAAGTTCAGATTTCAGAAGAAAAAAGATTAGATGTAGTTATAGTGTATAATGCTAACAAATATATAATAGAGCTAAAAATATGGCGTGGTGAAAAATATCATCAAAGAGGTTTAAAACAATTAGCAGATTATCTTGATATTAATGAGCAAGAAAAAGGATATTTACTAATTTTTAATTTTAATAAAGATAAAGAGTACAAGAAAGAAGAGCTAGTAGTTGATGGTAAGTATATAGTTGAAGTATTTGTTTAGAACAGAGAATAAGTTTATAGAGCTGAAAATCTAAGCAAATCTATTTAATTTTATGGTGTAAATTTAGTAGTTGCAGATAGATTTTTTCCATCTAGTAAGAAATGTAGTTGTTGTGATAGAGTTAAGAAATTTTTACCACAATCCGTAAGAACCTATGTATGTGAATGTGAGTTTATAATGGATAGAGATTTAAATGCACGTATAAATTTAAGAGATTATGGTTTAGCACAGGAACCTTAATCATAATGTGTACTTGTCCGTTACAGGGATTTTAAGCCTTAGGACTGTTGATACAACTCGAGTATCTTTAAGCCAAAGAGAACAGATTGAACAAGGAAGTATAATATTTAGGTAGATTTGCATAGATATTACACAGATTTACCTAGGTATTAGTTACCGGATTTTAATAATATAAGTAATGAATGATGTTGGAGGTATAATTTTAGAAGAAATTATATTGTATAATACAATTTGTTTAGCGAATAAGTTTAATCACACATTCTAGCAATACCAAACTCTTTTTTATGTGTTTCAATTATAGAAACTACTATATCTACCTTTTGGTTGCAAATATGGCCATAGCTTTTTTTA
>CACZYK010000143.1 GCA_902785295.1 uncultured Clostridium sp. | reverse complement strand
GCTATTAGAGCTTTTGGAATGATATTTGCTTGTGTAATTGTAGTATTTAATTTAGGAGGAACTTTAGCTTATTTTACTGCACAAACTGATAAAAAGCCTATTGAAAATTTAGAAATAAAATATACCAAATTACAATCATCTGGCGGAGGAACAGGAGAAAGTGGTCCTGAAACTGGAGATGGAGAAACAACTGAGGAAGATTATGATGGTATAGTTGTTTATTTTGATCAAACAAAAATGTGTGCTGGTAGATTATTTTTAGAATTTAAAAGTTCAGATGATGAAAATGATTGTGGACAAAGTGGAACTAAATATAAATCTTATATGGTTAGTAAACCTAATAAATTTATGGAAAAATTAAATCCAAATGGAATATGGTATGAATTTAAAATTCCTAGTTCAATGTTTACTAAAAAATATTTATATATGAAAATTTATAGATGGGATAATTTAAGAAATGCTGTTAAGACAGAAGAAGAAACTTATTATGTATTAGATGGAAATTGGGATTCTAAATTAAATAATGAAGTAAGAAATAGTTTTAGATTTGAAAAAAGTGAAAATATAAAAGAAGTTTATATAAGTCCCCAAAATAGTATTACAAATAATGGAGTTATAGCTGTTTATGATAGTAGTTACTATAAAACTTCTGATGGAATCTATCATTATATGAATGGAAACCAATATAATATTAATTAAAGAAGGAGGTAGTTTTATATGAAAAAAAAGATATCAAAGAAAATAATTTTATTAGTTTCAATAATAATAGTTAGCATGACTACTATGACAACCTCCGCTTATTTTAATAGTGCTGTTAATTTAGACAGTCTATTGGGAAATGATTCTGCCTCCAAATTTAATATTACAAATGGTAATGTTAGTATAAATTTTGAAGATACACCTTCCACTTGGAAAGTAACTCAAAATACTCAAGTTAGTAATACTAATTCCATTACTAACCCTAGTGATGGAGATATAGCAGAATTTGGACCAGTAATATTAAAATCCACTTCAAATTTAACAACTAATGTTGATTTGCTAGCTGACTATGAACTTACAACATCAGTAGATGGGGAAGAAGTAAAAAATATAACAACTAAAATTCCTTGTGAACCATTTGAAGTTATTGTAGGCGATATAGATAATTTTGGATATGGATTTGGAGGAGTAACCAATTATGATGTATACTCTGGAACAAGATATAATCGTACACAATATTGTCAAGGAGAAGATAAAGATAATGGATTAAATGTATATCCAACTAATTATGATGCAACAGGAACTGATAGACGTATGTGTCCAAGTGGATTTTATAATCTTATAGAGAATGTAATTGGAGCAAATAATATGAATAATCATACAGGTCCTGGAAACAATGCTACTGATACATTACTTGGAAACAATTTTGAATTATATCAGTACTTAGGAGATGAAGATAAAAAAGCTTTTTTTAAAGAAGGTATTAAATTTAACAATAACTTTACAGTTGGAGGAAATTCAGGAGGTTATACAGTTGGTGTCTTAAAACGAGATGTAACTATTAACTCCACTAAAATACCTAAGGGATATAGAGCTTATTGGGATGGATATACTAATAGATCAATTAGAGGAGTTAGAGGTATTGGTGGGGATGATCCAAAACAAGTATATGTTAATGTTAGTGATAAAAATTTTGATGATAAGAACTGGGTATGCACAAATAGATGATGAAAAAGATGTTACTTCTGCTGTAATTCAAATGTATGTTGATGATTTTCAAAGTGGAGATGCAGATAAAAGCATATTAGGAGCTGAACAGATAAATCATTTTTCAAATGATTCAACCAGCAGATTTACAGCAACTTTAGGTGGGGTTGAAATACCAGAACTTTCAAACCTAATAAATAGTCTTTGCCAAAGTGGACCAGCTGGTCAGCTTATTAGTTTTAATATACCACAAAAATATTTATACTTAATAAAAAAGTATGCTGGTACTGGAGCAAATGAAGGTTTACAGCTACTTATTGATGATGCAAGAATAGGAACCTCAGGAGATTCTTATTGCATAGATTTCGCAAAACTTACAGTTAATTCAAAAACATCTTCTGTAACAAAAATGAATGTTTCAGGAAAGGTAGTTGATAGTTCTGGAAATTCTATAGAAGGTATAACTATAGAAGCTGGTGATGGTACTACTGCTACTACTGGTGCAAATGGACAATATTCATTAAGTATTACTCCAGGTACTATTAGTTTGGTTTTTAGTAAAAATGGATATACTTCACAAACATATATTAGTTCAGATATATATAATTCAGATGGTACTGTAAAAAGTAATATTAGTATACCTGATATTACTATGCAAGCAGGTGGTTCAGGAGGAGCTAGTGATCTTGGAGGTGTAAAATTTGGTATAGAAATAAAAGTTGAAAAAATAGATGAAACAGGAAAAAGTATAGAAACCAAAACATATTCTTCAGAAAAACCTATAATCTATAGTGGAACTCAAGGTCAGAATGCGGATTGTACATTAGCATTACAACCTAATTTTAAATATAAAGTAACATATAAGTTAAATCTAAAAAATTTAAGAAATTATGATAACAATATTACTCTTAATGTAAAAGGAAATCTTATAGCAAAAGCTACACAAGAAAATAATCCAGCATGGAATGAAGATGGAACTGGTGAAAATTATAAAGATGCTTTTAATGAAGGAGATTCTACAGGAGAAATTTCTGGAAATGTAGCAGAAGTTAAAATTGTTGCAAGAGATAAATCAACAAACAGTGTATTAGATAATGTTTATGCAATATGGAATGGAAATAAAATTTTTTGTAATAATACTTCAGAATATAATTTTAAGGTTTATACTGGTACTAATACTATAAAAGTTGTAAGAAATGGATATGAAGATGTTGTAGTATCACGAGATATTGTTAATGGAAAAAATACTATAGAGGTTACTATGGAAAATGTTAAGCCCAATATTAATTTTGAAATTCCAGACACTGGATATTGGGGAAATTCAACAACAATAAAAGTAGGAGATAAATCTTATGAAGCTGACAAAACACCATTTGATGGATGGAAAGGGGTTATCTTGCAAAAAGAACAGTTAGAAAAATTAAAACAGTCAACTATAACAGTAAGTGATAACAAAAATAAAACCTCAGGAGCGTTATATTACTTTAGTACTCAAAGAGTATATATTTGTACTAATGGTTCAACAGGAAATACAGTAGCAGCAAATGGTTCAATAATAGTAGAATGTATTGATGAAACAGAAAATATTATTTCTAAGGATACCTATAAAGGAGCAGTTGGAAATTCAACAACAATACAAGCTAAACAAATAGAAGGATATGAAGTTGATGGAAATTCTAGTATTACTGCTACATATAGTGAAGCAGGAACAAAAGTAACATTTAAATATAAAAAATTGAATTGTGTTACTGTAGAATATCGTGATAATGCTAATAACAATTTAATTCTTAGCACTGAAAAATATTATGGAAAATCAACAGATTCTTATTCAATAACAGCTAAGGAACAAATTTATTATAATATAAATAAAAATGAAACATTTACTGGAACTTATGACTCTAATAAAACTGTAACATATTATTATAATAAGTGTAATGTGACAATAAACTATGTTGATGAAAGTGGAAAGAATATTAAAGATACAGAGCATAAATACATTAAAAATGGAGAAGACTATACATTTAAAAATGAAACAATAACTAGATATGAATTAGCTGAAGTAAAAGTTAATGATTCAACTATATTAGAATCTTCAATTAAAATTAATGGTGATACTAAGATTGATTATATATATAAATTAAAAGGCGTAATAGTTCACTATTATAATATAAAGGCATATGATAGTATATATGCATATGTTAATGGTAATGGTAATGATATTCCAGGATATACATGGAGTGATAATAATAAATTTGACGAAAACAAAGATGGATGGAGTACTGAAATAATACCATATACAGGAGAAAATTTAAAAGTTATTTTAAAGAGTAGTTTAGGAACAGGGAAAGAACCAGAGAGTGGTGGTTATGAGGTTTCAGGAGAAGTATGGATTAAAAATGGACTAGTATATAACAAAAATCCTGATGAAGGAAATATAATAATACATTATTATGGAAATTATACTGATGTAGCAGCTTATGTGTGGGATGATGATAAGAATACTTATAATGGTGAATGGAATAATTGTTTAAATGATAAAATGACTTCAGAAGGTGATAATTGGTGGAGTTATGAAGTGAAAAATAGTGAAAAGAAAAGTTTACATGTTATCCTTCGTTATAATAATGGCTCCTTACAAGATCCAAAAGATAGTAATACATCGGGTTATTTATGTTCTGGAGAAATATGGATAAAAGGAGGAAAATTATATTCAAGTAAACCTTAATAATGGAAAGTTTAAGTAAGTGATAAAGTAAGAGCTCTCTCGCTAGGGCACTTAGCAAGCGAGAGAGCCAAGCCCTCTCGCTAGGACCCTAAGTGTCCAGAAAATTTCCAGTGGCAAGCTCTTAGGAAAGCATAATATTAAATCAAAAAATAAATAAAGTTTTTATAGCACTAGTGAAAAATCTAGTGCTATTTTTATGAATATATTTTCGGAATATTTAAACTAATCTATTTTACAAGAAGTAAATAATAATATTTTACAAGAAGTAAATAATAATATATAATAAAACAAAAGATAAACACAAAATAAGGAGTATTTAGTATGAAGGAATTCAATACAACAGGTCTTTGTAATCCTAAAAAGCATTATATGGTTGATATAAGCAATAAGCTTGATGATATAAAAAAATTAGTGGAAAAGGAAAAATACTTTATAATAAACAGACCAAGACAGTATGGAAAAACCACAACTTTATTTACTTTAAAAAGAGAATTATCTAAAAAATATTTGGTTATAAGTATAAGTTTTGAGGGAATTGGCGATACTGCTTTTACTGATGAAGAAAAATTTGTAAGGGTATTTATAGATTTAATTGAAGAAAAGCTAGAATATTTAGATGAAAGTTTAAGTGAAAAATTTACAAATCTAAGCAAAGATGTATTTGATTTTCCAAGACTGTCAAGAATGATATCTAAGTTTATAAAAGAATCACATAAAGAAACTATCCTTATAATAGATGAAGTGGATAAAAGTGCTAATAATCAACTGTTTTT
>CACZYK010000142.1 GCA_902785295.1 uncultured Clostridium sp. | reverse complement strand
GGAAACTGATGTGGTAGGATATTTTTTGGTTTCAGTTTTTCAAAAAGAAGATAGTAAATTATCTTCAGTATTATTACAAAAAGAGATAAATAAAGAATCCAAAATAGTAAATTTAAGCTTGATATCTTTAAGTAAAGAGCAATCTAAAAACTATACAGGAATGTTTGCAGGAATTATTAGTTCAGTATTATTTGTATTTGTTTTTCTACTATTTATTGTTATATTGATAGTGATAACACATAGTATAGGAAGTAGCATAGAAATAGATTATGTAAACTTAGGAATATTAAAATCTCAAGGCTTTACAAAATCTTTATTAATAAAGATATATTTTTATCAATACTTAATTTCTCAATTAATAGGAGCAGGTATAGGAATTATTTTAAGTTTATTTATAATACCTTATATATGTAGAATATTTTCTATAATGACAGGGTTATTACCATCTAATAAAGTTGCAATAGTTGAAGTATTTGTTTTATCAGCGTTAATAATATTAATTTCATCTTTATTAATAATATTGAAAACAAGAAAAATAGGAAAAGTATCACCTATTATTGCTATTTCAGGAGGAAGAGAAGAGGTATATTTTGATAACTCAATAAAGCTTCCTATTAATAAAAAATCATTAAGTCTTTCATTAGCTATAAGACAATTATTTTCTAATAAAAAGCAATATATAAGTTCTTTATTAATAGCTTCTATATTATGCTTTTTTATGATATCAGTATCTTCATTAAATAATGTAATGGATAATAAAAAGATAGTAGAATCATTTGGAGGATTTTTTAGTGATTTTGCTATTAATTATAATAAATCAAATGATTTAAAAGAAGAAATAGAAGAAAAAATATCTAATATTAGTAAAATAGAAGAAAACTTTCAATATAATAGTAATTATTTTACACTAGATGAAAATGAAATTTATGGACAAATCTTAGATAAACCATCTTTTTATAAAAGCGTAATAAAAGGAAGAGAGCCTAAATATAATAATGAAATAGTAATTACAGAAATAACAGCTGAACTTCTTGGAAAAACTATAGGAGATAAGGTAAAGGTAACTTATAAAGAAGAGAGCCAAGAATTTATAATATGTGGAATATATCAATGTACAAATGATAGTGGATATACATTTGGTATGTTATTAGATGGCATGAAAAGATTAGATAAGAATTATAAAATTAATTGGGTAGACTACACTTTAAAGGACACAAATAAAGTTGATGAAATTTTAGAAATGTTAAAAAAGAATTATGGAGAAAAAATAACTGTAAAAGATATGAGAGAAGATGATGATATGATTGAATATATTGAAATAGCAATAAAAGCACTAAATGTTTTAATATATGGCTTATCAATTATATTTGTATTAGTAGTATCAGTTATGGTATGTAGCAGAATGTTTTTAAAAGAAAAAAAGGAATTTGGAATATATAAATCCATAGGCTTTACCACTAATCACTTAAGACTATTATTTTCCATAAGATTTTTATTAGTTTCAATAGTTGGAAGTTTAATAGGCTTTACATTTAACTATCTTTTTAATGATAAGCTTATGAGTATGATATTAAAATCTATGGGTATATTTAAATTTGAAACAGATTATAATATTCAAAGTGTTTTAATACCTTGTTTATTAATTTCTATAAGTTATTTTGTATTTTCATATTTAATATCATATAAAATAAAAAAGATAAGTGTAAAAGAGTTAATAGTTGAATAGACATAATAAGTTAAATAATTAAATAAGTTTTATAATCATATAATAATTATAAAAAAGTTAATGATAATAAGGAGGCAATGTGAAAAAGAAGCTCTTTTGATGATTTTACATTACCTCCTTGTGCTAAATTTTTAGGAAATATTAATCCTTTAATAAAGAATGGAAAAGTAATATATAGAAATATTAATAGATTTTATTTTTTTATTTCTTATAATTATAGTAAAATAAGTAGTCCTACATACAACTCTTTAAATCCTCAAAGTTTTAATAACACAATCAATGGAAATCTCCAAATAGAGCCTTATTACTTCTTTATTGGAATGTATATTAATGAAATTCAAAAAGGAAATATAACATATAATGATAATGTAAAAATACATGATAATAAATATGCAGATAGCTTTATTAAAACCATACTTAAAAATAACTATGAAATAAATAGTAGCTTTATTCCATCTTTAACCTATGCAATATCAAATTCAAATGCAATAATATCACCATATTTAGCAAGTATAGAAATTAGCCTTATTAATTTTTATATTATTCTTATGATAAATAGATTTTACTATGAATATGGATTATTATTTTCTGATAATGCCTATGTTACCAATGATTTTATTAATAATTTTCTTGCAAATATATATGTAGAATTTAATAATTATTAGAGTATATTATAAAAACTCCATATTTTAGTTAAAATTACAAAAATTCTCTTTAAAAAAGTAAAATTTTATAATATAATAAAGAAAAAAGAAGAATGTAAACAAAGTGAAATTTGTATGAAAAAGATACTAAAAAGAATAATTTTGAATTATAAAGAAAATTTAAAGGTTAAAAAATAAAAATGTCCCCTGAAAAGCGACCAAAATTTTAAAATTTATAGTAATATTATTATATTAAAGAAATTAGTTTAAAGCTTTGCAAAAGAGCTAAGGATAAAGGGGGAATCTTTATGGATAATTACAATGAATTTGGAGTTAACAATAATGATGAGTTCTTTGAAGAAAACAATTACAAGAATGATAAGAAAAACAAGTTTAAAAATTTCTTTAAACAAAATAAAAATAAGTTAATTAAGCTTTTAATTGTTATGCTTTTTTGTATAGTGGCAATAAAATTTACAGTGTATATAGTAAATGGAAATAAAGCCATCTCTAAAATAAATACTTTAATAAATGAAAAAAATTATAATGAGGCTTATAAAAATGCTAATGAAGATATGAAAAAATATAAATATTTAGGATTT
>CACZYK010000141.1 GCA_902785295.1 uncultured Clostridium sp. | reverse complement strand
AACTCTCAATAAAAAGTTTAATCTCTAATCTCAAAAAACTTACTAATAAAAGAATTGCTGGTTCTTAACTTATTTATTCTGTTCAATTTTCAAAGACCAATTTTAATTTATCGCCCTCAAGCGACTTTCTTAGTTTATCATCAAACTTTTTACTTGTCAATAACTTTTTTAAGTTATTTTTTCAAGTTCATTTGACAACGAAACTTATCTTATCACTTATTTTTTCACAAGTCAATAACTTTTTTTAAGTTTTTTCAACTTATATCTTTCATTTATTAACTGTGTCACTCAGCGACGTGTTTTATCTTATCACATACTTTATATAATTATATCAATATTCTCTTATTTATTTATAATAAACTCTATTATGCTCTTTTTTCCTATTAATTTCTATAAATTTCTTATATTGATACACTAGGGAAAGTTTTTAATAAGTAAATACTTTAATTAATATTATTTTACTTTTTCCATATGATATAATTATTGTGAGGTGATTTTATGAGTAATATTTTAAAAAATGGTTGGAATGATGTATTAGGAGAAGAATTTAATAAAGATTATTATAAAAAGTTAAGAACAATTCTTATAAATGAATATAATACACATACTATTTATCCTGATAAGTATGATATTTTTAATGCTCTTCATTATACAGATTTTAAAGATGTTAAAGTTGTTATTTTAGGTCAAGACCCTTACCATGGTCCTAATCAAGCACATGGTTTAAGTTTTTCTGTAAAACCTGGAATACCTGCTCCACCTTCTTTAAAAAATATTTTTAAAGAATTGCATGATGACCTTGGATGTTATATACCTAATAATGGTTATTTAAAGAAGTGGGCAGATCAGGGGGTTTTATTATTAAACACAGTCCTTACTGTTCGTGCTGGTAGTGCTAACTCTCACAAAGGTTTAGGATGGGAACACTTTACTGATAATGTTATTTATTCTTTAAATAAGTCAGAACGTCCTATTGTATTTATACTTTGGGGAAATAATGCGATTAGCAAAAAGAAATTAATTACTAATCCTAATCATTACATAATACAATCAGTTCATCCAAGTCCTCTTTCTGCATCTAGAGGTTTCTTTGGTAGCAAGCCTTTTTCAAAAGCAAATGCATTTTTAAAATCCACAGGACAAGATGAAATAGATTGGCAAATAGAAAATATTTAATTAATAACATAATTAATGGGTTTTAAAAAACACACTTTATATTAATATGCTTTTAAAACCCCATTTTAATATTATACATATTTGTTACTTCCTAAATTTTTATTCACTATATTTTTCCTTTTGCTTTTCTTTATGCCTTTCAAATAATGAATAAATTAATGAACAAATAACTCCTAATACTCCTCCTGCTGCGAATGTAAATGCTATATTTCCAACTATTGCACCTACAAATACTCCCATTCCAACACCAACTGCTATCCCTTTAGCTAAATATTCATATTCCTTATCACTTAAATAAAACACATCAGCCATTATTTTTCACCTCTTCTTAAATTTAGATTTCTTTTATATATACTATATTAAACTTAAAATCTTAATTAATCCTTAAGCAAATCTTAAATAATAGTTACAGTTTATTTAAATATTCGACCAGTTTTATAATCTTTTTCATACGATTAAAAAAAAGCAAAAAAACACTAACTTTAGTTAGTGTTTTTCCTGGTGGCTCGACCAGGAATCGAACCAGGGACACGAGGATTTTCAGTCCTCTGCTCTACCGACTGAGCTATCGAGCCATTCCCACACGGTCTCCCATGCAGTACCATCAGCGCTGTAGAGCTTAACTTTCCTGTTCGGAATGGGAAGGAGTGTTTCCTCTACGCCATCATCACCAGATACTATGGTTCTTCTTGTGAACCACATTTAACATTATATAGGTGATTATCTTTTATGTCAAATGATTTTTATAAACTTTTTGATAAATTCCTATATAATGCCTTTATGTGTAAAAAATATTTTATAATTTATGATAAAATAAAATTATATCTTCATATGTATTATCTTTATTTAAAAAGCCCTCTGGAATTGTCCCTAACTTTACAAATCCAAGTTTTTCATACAAGTTAATTGCTCCAATATTAGATTTTACCACTGCATTAAATTGCAAAATATGAAATCCTAATTTTTTTCCCATTTCTAATGAATTCTTTACTAATTCTTCACCTATTTTCATACCTCTTGAAGAAGATTTAACAGCATAACTTGAATTTGCTATATGCCCACATCTTCCTACATTATTAGGATGAAGTATATGTGCTTTAAATATTAAATAATATATAGATATGTTAAAAAACTTTAACAAAATATATTACTCTCTATTCTTCGCCAAGCTCCTCGAATGCTCTACGACCAGAGGTGACACCTACCCCTTCTCCTCGCTATGTTTACGCAAGTTTCTTTTTATTTATATATCCACTTAAGTTTATTATTTTGGGTATAGTTAATAAACT
>CACZYK010000140.1 GCA_902785295.1 uncultured Clostridium sp. | reverse complement strand
GGTATAGCAATTACCACGATTCCAACACCTAAAAGAATCCATAGAAGTATCCTAAAAATAAGTTTGCTTTTCTTACCATTTTTCTTTTCACGATTTTTGCAGATAACTAATCCGACAATTGCAGGTATAATAAGACCTAACCCTATTAATAAAATGATAAAAAGAAATAATACTCCTGCTACTGCAACCATAAAACATAACACCTCCTGATAACTATAATTGTTATAATTCTTTTATCCACCAATATCATAGTTCATTTTATTACACTTCATTTTTAATTATAATATATTAATATTTAAATGGTAGTACCATAAAAATTATTTATCAATAAAAAGTTGGTTATTTTTATTTTTTTAATACAAGATATTCATAATATTTAAAATAAAAACTTTTTTATATAAATAATATTTTTTCTTTGTGGATAATCTTTATTTATTAGAAAATATATGCTATTATTGTATTGTTAATTAATACTTTGTAGTTTTAAGGAGGCCCAAAATGAAAAATGTAACAAATGATATAATTTATGTAGGAGTAAATGACCATAAGGTTGATTTATTTGAAGGACAATATAAAGTACCTAATGGTATGTCTTATAATTCATATGTAGTATTAGACGAAAAGGTAACAGTATTTGATACAGTTGATGCAAACTTTAATGATGAATGGCTTGAAAATGTTAATAAGGCTTTAAATGGAAGAAAGCCAGATTATCTTGTTGTTCAACATATGGAACCAGACCATTCAGCAAATGTTTTTAATTTTGCAAAAGCATATCCAGAAGCAAAAATTGTTGGAAATGCAAAGACTTTTGTAATGATAAAGCAATTCTTTGGAACAGCATTTGAAGATAGACAAGTAGTTGTTAAGGATGGAGAATCTTTATGCACAGGTAAACATACATTTACTTTTGTATTTGCACCAATGGTTCACTGGCCAGAAGTTATGGTTACATATGATAGCTTTGATAAGGTATTATTCTCAGCTGATGGATTTGGTAAATTTGGAGCACTTGATGTAGAAGAAGATTGGGCAGATGAAGCTAGAAGATATTATATCGGAATAGTAGGTAAATATGGAAAACCAGTACAAGCCCTATTAAAGAAGGCATCAGCTCTTGATATTCAAATTATTTGTCCACTTCATGGACCTATACTTACTGAAAATCTTGGATATTACTTAAATCTTTATAATACATGGTCATCATATGCTGTTGAAGAAGATGGAATAGTTTTAGCTTACACATCAGTTTATGGTAACACAAAGAAGGCAGTAGAACTTTTAGCTGAAGAATTAAAGAATCTTGGATGTGAAAAGGTAGTTGTTGATGACCTTGCTAGATGTGATATGTCAAAGGCAGTTGCTGATGCTTTTAGATATGGTAAGCTTGTTCTTGCTACATTAACATATAATGGTGATGTGTTCCCATTTATGAGAGATTTTATAGACCATCTTACTGAAAGAAGCTACCAAAATCGTACAATTGGTTTAATTGAAAATGGTTCATGGGCTCCTACTGCAGCAAAAGTTATGAAAGCTAAGTTTGAAAAGAGTAGCAATATTAACTTCGTAGATACAGTAGTTACAGTTAAATCTGCTCTTGATGATACAGCAAAGGAAGCTATAAAGAAACTTGCACAAGAAATTTATAATGCTTAATTAAATATATTATAATAAGCAAAGGCTATTACATTGTCTATTTAATGCGATAGTCTTTGTTTTTTTATTAAGAAATTATATCATTTGCTAAAGTGTAGATAGTTTGCAAAGCTAATAATAAAGATTAATAAAAGAAATAAGTTTATGAAATTTCTTTCCTTTATTAGAGCAGATTTAATATATTATAAGGAAATTATATATATTGATAAATTATCAATAAATTGTTAAGATTAACAGTAAAGATTAATAAAAGAAACAAGTTTTTAATATCTAAACTTTTTGATATTGACAAAAGAAGGAGAAAGTGATATTTTTAAACATATAATTCATATATAAATAATATGAGATAAGGGAGCTGAAAGTTATGTCAAA
>CACZYK010000139.1 GCA_902785295.1 uncultured Clostridium sp. | reverse complement strand
TTAAAGTTTTTCTATTTTTAACATATTAGTTCCACCAGTTTGTGTTGTTGGCATTCCAGCAGCAACTATAATGTTATCACCTGTAGAAATATCATTAAGTTGAAGAGCAAATTTTCTAGCTTCACTTAATATTTCATCAGTAGTATTAAAAAGTTCACATTGTTTTGGGAAAACTCCAAAGTTTAAGTTTAAATTTCTTCTTACATAATCATAAGGAGTAATTGCTAAAATTGGAGCTTTTGGTCTATATTTTGATAAAAGTTTAGCAGTTGCACCACTTTTTGTAGCTGCTACAATTGCCTTAGCATCAAGCATTACAGAAGTTTTACAAGCAGAATAGCTTATAGCATCTGCATAAGAACTTTCTATACCAGTAAGGTTTTGCTTTAAAAGATGGTCATATTCTAAGTTAGCTTCAGTTTCTTGAGCAATTCTTGCCATAGTTTGAGCAGCTTCTATAGGAAAATTACCAGAAGCACTTTCTCCAGAAAGCATTATAGCATCTGTTCCATCAAAAATTGCATTACAAATATCAGAAGCCTCGGCTCTTGTTGGAAGAGAATTTCTAATCATAGAATCAAGCATTTGAGTTGCTGTTATGACAACTTTTCCAGCTTTATTACATTTTTTTATTATACTCTTTTGTATTATAGGAACTTTTTCTATAGGAATTTCAACTCCCATATCTCCTCTAGCAACCATTATAGCATCTGTAACTTCTAAGATAGAGTCAACATTGTCAACACCTTCTTGACTTTCTATTTTTGCTATTACTTGAATATTGTCTCCACCATTTTCATGAAGAACCTTTTTAACCTCAAGAATATCACTTGCTTTTCTTATAAAAGATGCAGCAATAAAATCTACTCCCATCTTACATCCAAATTTTATATCTTCAATGTCCTTTTCTGTAATTGAAGGAAGTTGGATGCTAACATTAGGAACATTAACTCCTTTGTGGTCTTTAATCATACCACCAACAATAACAGAACATTTAATTTCTTTACCTATTATATTAATAATTCTAAATTTTAATAAACCATCATCAACAAGAATTGTTCCACCAATTTTTACATCTTTATAAAGTATATCATAAGATACTGAACATCTACTGCTATCTCCAAGGATTTCTTCACCACAGACAAAAGTAAATTCTTGTCCCTTTACAAGTTCAACTCCTCCATTTATAAAGTTGTGAGTTCTTATTTTAGGACCTTTAATATCTAAAATAATTGCAGTTGGAGAATCCATTTCTTCTCTTAATCTTTTAATCATTTCAATTTTTTCTTGATGAGTTTCATGAGTACCATGAGAAAAGTTAAGTCTTGCAGCACTCATACCAATCTCAATAAATTTTCTTAGAGTGTCTTCATTGTCACTAGCAGGACCAATTGTAAAAATCATTTTTGTTTTTTGCATAAAAATTCCTCCTTGAAATTTATTCTTAAGCCACTATATTTTTTAATTAGTTGGCTATTGATTTGAATACATTCTTTGTAATTTTATAAATAAGAAAATAAAAATTGACTTATTATGATATACTAAATATATTCTTAATGATATTCTAACATATTGACAGAAGAAAAGGAGTATAAAAATGAAAAATTTAGAAAATTTAAAAATATCAAAAGTATTAAACCATTTTGAAGAAATATCTAAAATTCCAAGAGGTTCAGGAAATGAAAAAGAAATAAGCAATTATTTAGTAAATTTTGCAAAAAAATTAGGATTAGAAGTAATTCAAGATGAAGCTCTAAATGTAATAATAAAAAAGCCAGCATCTAAGGGCTATGAAAATGCACCAACAGTTATTATACAAGGACATCTAGATATGGTTTGTGAAAAAAACAAAGATACTATACATGATTTTCTAAAAGACCCTATAGAACTTATAGTAAAAGAAGATTCTATATATGCTAATGGTACAACATTAGGAGCAGATGATGGAATTGCAGTAGCATATGCTATGGCACTTTTAGAAGATGACAAAATAGAACATCCAGCATTAGAAATCTTATTAACAACAGATGAAGAAAATGGAATGACAGGAGCAATGGCTGTATCAAAAGAAAATTTAAATGGAAAAATACTTATTAATATTGATACAGAGGAAGAAGGGTATCTTTTGGTAAGTTGTGCAGGGGGAATAAGAACAAAATCTTCAATCAAAATTGAAA
>CACZYK010000138.1 GCA_902785295.1 uncultured Clostridium sp. | reverse complement strand
GTCATATATTAGAATGGAAAAAGGAAAAGACTACTAATGGGTAAAATAGGAGGATTTACATTTTTTAGTAGTTATCATGAAAGCCTTAAGGATTTAGAATCTGAAGATAGAAGAGAATTATTAGAAGCAATAGTAGATTTTGTATTCGATGATATAGAACCTGAATTATCAGGATTTAAAAGAACAATATGGACACTAATGTTACCTAATCTAACTACAAGCAAAAACAAATCAAAGAATGCTCAAAAAGAACCAACAAAAAATCAAAAAAAAATCAAATCAAAATCAAAAGCAAAACAAAAGAAAAAGAAAAAGAAGAGGGAGATAATTCTTGTTATACAACAAGAAGTATATACGAGTTTGTTGAAGAAAACTTCGGAAGACCTCTATCTCCAATTGAATTTGAAAAAATTGAATCGTGGATGGAAGACTACGATCAGGAAATAATAAAATATGCAGTATTGAAAAGTGTACTATACAATAAAAGAACTTTTAATTATGTGAACGGAATACTAAGAAATTGGAAAACAGCAGGACTTAGAACTCTTCAAGAAATCAAAGACAATGAAGATAAAATGTTAGAACCTAAATTTAATAATCCAAAGCTAGATATATTTGATTATGATTGGTTAGGAGAAGATGATGAATAAAAGAGATTTATCTAAGTATTATTATATAACTCTCGAAATAAGAGATTTAGAAGAAAGAATACAGGAAGTCCAAAGTACTATTATTGGAAGTTCTAAATTAACAGGAATGCCACACGGAACTAAGAAATCCGATCCGGTAAATAAGACAGCAGAATTACTTGTTACTTTAAAAAATAAACTTGAGAAGAGAAAAGCAGAAGCTATGGTAAAACTAATTCAGATAGAAGAATATATATCTGAGATAGAAGATTCAGAGGTAAGATTGATATTTTCTAAAAGATATATTGAACTTAAGAAATGGGAACAGATAGCTGATGAACTTTATATGTCATTAAGCACAGTTCATAGAAAGCATAGCAACTACTTAGAGAGGAATAAACATGATAGAAAAAGTTAGCAGATATGTAAAACTATTACGAAAGTATAATAAGCTAGAAACTGAATATGAAACACTAAAAGAAGAAGTCAAAGATGAATGCTTTAAAACAATACTTGAAAAGCTAGGAGAACCATTAGAGATAAAAAGATTAAGAGAAGAAAATAAAAGGTTAAGAATTAAAGTCAAAGATCTAAAAAGGAAGATTAAGTCATAAGAAGCATCAATCTTCTTTTTTTATGTTATAATATTTATGTGGAGGTAATGCTGATGGAAAAAGTCTTATACATGATTTTAAAAGATGGAACAAGTTCAGGGATTGTAGAAAGCAGATTAGGTATGAATAACGGCATCTGTTATAAAATACCAAGAACTAGATTAACTGAAGCAAGTTCACTATCAGGAATAAACAATAATGGTATTTATATTTTATTTGGAGATGATACTGCAACAAGTAAAAAAATAGCCTATATTGGTAAATCAAGTACTATTATAAATAGATTAAAAACTCATAAAGCAACAAAAGACTATTGGAATGAAGTCTTAGTATTTGTTACTGAAAATAATGTGCTAAATCAAGCCCATACTTCATATATTGAGTATAAATTATGTGAAGAAGCCAAACGGGTAAATAAAGATAAAAATAATTATACAATTATGAATGATCAAAAGCCACAGGATCCAAATATAACAGAAGCAGAAAAAATAAATGCAAAAGAATTTATAGATATGATAAAACTATTTGTATCTGTTATGAAATATGACTTATTTGATGCATACAAAAAAGAAAAATCTGATAGTAACATTTTATATTTAACTATTGGTGGAGAAGAATTAGGAAAAGCAATGTCAATAGATGAGGGATTTTTAGTTTTAAAGGGTTCAAAAATAAGATTAACTAATCATAAGATTCCTGATACTCTGCAAAAAAAATATAATGAAGAAATAAATAGTCCTGATATACAGGATGGAATTTATGTAAATGACCATTTATTTAAATCTTCATCAATTGCAGCTCTTGTTTTATCAGGTACAAGTATAAATGGAAGAGAGTATTGGAAAACAAAAGATGGAAGAACATTGAAAAAAATTGAAGAAGAAAAGTAGGTGTATTATGGGATTATTTGATGACTTATTTGGTAATGATAAAAAGAAAAGCCAACAAGCATTTGGATTATTTTCGTTTATGAATGAACAACAAAAGGATAATAACTCGGAATATACAGATGAGGAACTTAATAATTATGGATTAGAAGATTGGCAAAAAGAAGAAGTTAAAAAAGGCAATTATGATCCATGGAATTTTGAAGAAGAAGATCTTGAAGAAGATGATTATCATTATGAAGATGATTAAGAATGACACACTATGACACACTCAATAGTGATATAATGATATTGTAAGAGATTACCTAAAGGGTAGTCTTTTTTTGTGAAATAAAAAGGATGTGAATAGGATGCTGAAAACCTGCTCAATATGTGGAAAGATACATGACTTCAATA
>CACZYK010000137.1 GCA_902785295.1 uncultured Clostridium sp. | reverse complement strand
TTTACTTGCCATTACAGTTCACTCCTTTTTTAAAATTTATATCTGTAATTTTAGCAAGTTAAAAACTCATTAACTAGGCAGAAATTTTTTTACGCTTACTCTTATACCTAGCTTTATCACTTAAAATATAGTATTGTATCTATATAATATAAAAGGGAGTTGTTAACTTATGAAGAAAATTTTTATTAGCCTTATGTTAATTGTGGGCATGCTTTTTACTTTATTAGGATGCAATAATAGTAATTCTAATATAGAAAAGCCTAATTTTGAAACTCAAAAGATAAAAGAAGATATTTTTCAATGTGAAATACCATCTACATGGGAAAAAACAGGTATTTCACAAATTCAAGGTCAAATAGTATTTACTGTAAAAAATGGTGTTTTATCATCTAAATCTGTATCAAATGTTAGTATTATTGCAAATAAAACAGATTCAAATGCACCTTCTATATCTGAAGCTCAAGAACAAATAAAGAAACAATTAGAATCAAATTTTAAAAATAATGTAAGTGATATTACATTTGATGAAATTGAAGCTCCTTATGGTAAGGTATGTGTTGCAAAATATAAACTTAATATTGATGATAATAATATGAATCTTTCTCTTTATTACCCTCTTGTTGATAAATATTTAATTACTATAACTTCTACTGATGTTAATGATGATATTTCACCATCTTCTGATGAGGTTGCTAAACATATTATAAATACACTTAAATTAAAATAACATAAAAAATATGGAACTGTCGCATTAGAAAATGTTCAAACAATATATAATGTATATATTATTTTTGAAACCTTTATGCCACAGCTCCATTATTATTTTATAACATAAATATAACTCCAAATATAAAGAGTCCAATAAAATTGTATAAAGTAAAATAGCTAATATATTTTTTAGTTTCTTCTTTATTTTCTTTTACATAAAATTTATAAGAAATTACACTTGCTAATGAAGCAATTAAAGTTCCAAGCCCTCCAATGTTCACAGATAAAAGTAGCTCTTTATAATAATTTGTAAAGCTTGAAAGAAGCATTGTTGCTGGAACATTGCTTATAATTTGACTACTTAATAAGCCTAGAATATATGTACTCATTCTGCTGTTTAATAAACTTTCCATAAATTCTTTTACTATATGCATATTTGATATATTACCAACAAATATAAAGAAACCTACAAATGTTAATAACAAATATATATCTACTTTTAAAAATAATCTTTTATTTACAATAAGCACAGTTATTATTGTAATTATAAATGCTATTTTATAATTAATAATATGAAATACTGAAAGTAAAACTATTATCATAAGAATAGTAAATATTCCTATCTTATATTTATTTACAAGCTTTATCTCCTCTAAATAAAAATTTAAATTTTTATTTTTTTCCTTAAATATTATTATTAATAAAAAAACTATAGATAAAAAACTTAAAGGTAATGTTATACTAAAAAACTCTTTAGGTGTTATATTATAAAAAGAATAAATAAAAAGATTTTGAGGATTCCCCATTGGAGTTAATGCACTTCCTAAATTTGCTGCTAAGGTTTCAAAAATAACTATTTTCATCATGCTTATATTGCTCTTTCTTCCTATAACTAAGGTTATTGGCACAAAAGTTATTAAAGCTACATCATTTGTAACAAACATAGCCGCAAAAAATGTTATAAATACTAATGATAAAGTTACTTTTCTATAGGACTTACACTTCTTTAAAATAATTGAAGCAATATAATCTAATACCCTTAAATCGGTAAAAGCTGCAACTATAATCATTAAATTAAATAATAAAATAAGAACCTTAAAATCTATGTATTCTAGCTTTGGAAAAGAAAATTAGCTAAAAATATTGCTATTACAAATACAGGCTCTCTTTTTAAAAGCATCTTTAGTTTCTCCATTTTAACAATCCCCCAATATAAATATAATTTTAAATGCGAATCAAGAATTAAATTTCAAAAAAATTCTGAAAATAATTTATATGTTTAATAAAGAAATAGATTGTTATATTACAAAAATTTTACTAAATACTAACATAAACGCTGTTAATTTACCCCAAACATGAGTAAGAACTCCTTTTAAAGATCTAACTTTTGAAGCATTTTGTATTTTTACTTTTTCATCAATTTGATTAAATAATGATTCAATAGGTTGCCTTATTTTACTTATTGCTGTTGAAAACAAAGAGTCGGCTGAATCAATTATTTTTTCTCCACGTTTTCGCTTATATGGGGTTAAAATAACCGTTCCATTAGCATTTGCTAATGTATTTAATTCAAAATCTGAATAAGCTCTATCTGCATATATTTTTCGATTTTCAAAATTTAAAAATAGTTCTTTTACTGCCTCCAAGTCATGAACTGATGCCTGTGTTAATAAAGCATATTCTGGATAAGGAGTAGTTTTAGGTCTTACATTTGCAATAACATGAAGTTTACATCCATAATAATGGAAATCTTTTGTTGCACAATAACCTTTGTTACAAAGTTCTGGTGCAACTTTTCCTCTAAAAGCTCTTTTGTCTTTAGCTAATGCTATCGGAAAAGAATCTACTATATTTTCAGTAATTACTGAATACTTTTTTGTAAAGCTTGATGATAAGATAGAAGCTAATTCTCTAAATACTTCATGCAAGTTATTAAGTCTATTATTAAAAGCCTGATAACTTGGTATGTTTGGAAAGTATTCATTTAAATGATTTATAGCATATTTGTATACATCCTTTTTAGTATATTGTTTTTGTAAAGTTGCCCATAAATAGATTGTTATTACCTCCTGATCAGTAAATTTAGGCGAACAATTATTACTAAAACGTTGCACTAAATATGCTAATCTGGTATCATAGATATCAGAAACATAGCAATATAATTCAATTAGTTTAAAGATGAATTCTTTTTTCATATTTTCATTTTAACTTTTTTTATTTTTATTGCAATGTTTCTTTTTTGTTAAATTTTAACTGTTGATTCGCATTTGAAAAAACATTTTTAAATAAATCTTCAAATTCAACACCTGCAATTGCTGCTATTTTTACAATTTCTTGATTAACATAGTAATATGAAGTTATTAATTTTTTATCTGCATAATATATAGTTCTAAGCATACGCTTTGCAAGCTCATCATTTACTCCACCTAATTCTTTAATAACAAAATGAAAAAAATTTAATCTTCCTCTACAACTAGGACTAGTAAGGGTAATCCCTCCTAATTCATCAATTTCACCTTTTACATACTTAATAGCACTTTCAGTTAATGGTACATTATAATATCTAAATTCTTGTATAAACCTTTCAATTAATTCTTCCCTTTCCATAAAACACCTCTAATAAATTATCTTAACAACATTTTCCTATATTATACTATAATCTTTACAATATTACAAACATGTGTTCTATTTTTTTATTTTAGCTTATTTCTTTAACCATAATTTATAAACTAATATAATTTTATAATAAAAAAAGCATAGGGAATATATAATTTCCTATAGAATAAAAAAGGTCAATATATAATGTTATGTTTCACTATATATAAACCTTTTTTCATAATATCTTTAAAAGCTTGTTCTATTAAAATTAAGAAGAAAATTAAAAATTGTTCTGTACCAATTGATAATCTTATTGTGTTTGGCTTGATTCCTGATTCTTTAAGCTCTTCTTCGTTCATTTGTGAGTGAGTTGTGCTTGCTGGGTGTATAACTAATGACTTAACATCTGCAACATTTGCAAGTAATGAGAATATTTGAAGCTTATCTATAAATTCTTGAGCTTCCTTAGCTCCACCCTTTATTTCAAATGTAAATATTGAACCTGCTCCATTTGGGAAGTATTTCTTATATAATTCATGGTCTGGAGCATCTTCTAATGATGGATGATTTACCTTTTCTACTTGTGGATGATTCTTTAAGAATTCAACTACCTTTAAAGCATTTTCAACGTGTCTTTCAACTCTTAAAGATAAAGTTTCTAATCCTTGTAATAAGATAAATGCATTAAATGGACTTATAGTAGCTCCTGTATCTCTTAATAAAATAGCTCTTACTCTTGTAACGAAAGCTGCTGGTCCTGCTGCTTCTGTAAATTTTACTCCATGATAGCTTGGGTCTGGTTCTGATAATTGAGGGAATTTTCCTGAAGCTGCCCAGTCAAAGTTTCCTGAATCTACAATTACTCCACCTAATGAAGTACCATGTCCACCAATGAATTTTGTAGCTGAGTGTACAACAATATCTGCACCATGTTCGATTGGTCTAAATAAATAAGGAGTTCCAAATGTGTTATCAACTACTAATGGAATTTTATGATTATGAGCAATTTCTGCTAATGCATCAACATCTACAATATTTGAATTTGGATTTCCTAAAGTTTCTATAAATATTGCCTTTGTGTTTTCTTGAATTGCATCTTCAAAGTTTGATAATTTACCTGGATCTACGAAAGTTGTTGTTATTCCATAATCAGCTAATGTATGTGCTAGTAAGTTATAAGAACCTCCATAGATTGTTTTTTCTGCTACTATGTGGTCTCCAGCTTTTGCTAAGTTTAAGAAAGTATATGTTATTGCTGCTGCTCCAGATGCTACTGCAAGTCCTGCTACTCCACCTTCTAAAGCTGCAACTCTTTTTTCAAAAACATCTTGAGTTGAGTTTGTTAATCTTCCGTAAATATTTCCTGCGTCTGCTAAACCAAATCTTGCTGCTGCATGAGCTGAATTTTTAAATACATATGAAGTTGTTTGATATATTGGAACTGCTCTTGAGTCAGTTGCTGGATCTGGATTTTCTTGTCCTACGTGAAGTTGTAAAGTTTCAAATTTTAATTTTCTATCTTGATTAGCCATAAATTTATCCTCCTAAGTTTATATAAAGTAATTAATATTTTTATTTTTAATAACATATATGTTTAGTATGTTATTATTATATTTTATATATTTTATTTTGTCAATACTATTTTTCTATTTTTTTCATTTATGTGTATATTATATAAAAAGGCATAGTAACTGATATAATTTCCTATTGAATAAAAAAGTGTGAATTTATTACTTTGATTTTTTTCCTGACAATTCTAGGTCAATACAAAGTAATAATTCACACTTTTCACTTTAAAGTCATACTAATCATCTTGTAATTATAGGTTTACTATTAATTTTTATCATAAAACATTTTTAAAATAATATTTCCCTTTCCTTTATTAAAAAAGAAAATAAAATCATCATTAAATATAAAATTTAAAACTTCATCTTTTAATTTATTGTTTTCCTTTAATTCATTTCTTACTATTGTTGTAAATTCAACAAAATCATCATATTTTTTTAACTCTTCTTTTATTTTATTTGAAATAAATACTGATGCTTTTGGATTTCCTCCTTTAGTGTTAAGAGTAAAAACTAAATTTTCACTTTCTCTTTGCACAGGAAGGACTCCCATTCCTTCTTTAAAATTAGATGCATCAATGTATATTTTATATATTTCTTCACAATGCTCTTTTATTTTATTTCTTAAACTTTCATCTTTTACTGCAATTATTATTATATGTTTATCTAATATAAAACTTCTATCATATTCTTTGTTAATTATTGTTGCTTTTTCAATTCCTTCTTGTGATATTTTATCTTTAGTTAATATAAAAACTTGTGAATTTTGTTTTAAAAAGTGCCTCGCCTTAATTACTCCTCCCTTTCCTGCTCCTATAATACCTACTCTAAGCTTTTTAGATAGGAAAGCTATTGAAGAGTACTCTATTCTTCCTTCGTAAATATCTTTTTTATTATTTCTAGGCATTCTTTTTCACTTCCTAGGCATTCTTTTTCACTTCCTTTAAGCTTTTCTTCTTTTAAAATTTCAATAGCTCTATTTGAATAAAGATTTGTTATGCTTTTTAGAAGTTTTTCCACAAGTTCGCTTTCATCTATATCTTTGCTTTTATTTATGTAAGTCTTTAATCTTCTTTTATATACCCTTTCTGCATTTTCTTTAATTTTTTTAATTTCTGGTGATAGCTTTCTAAGCTCTAACCATTTTATATATTCATTAATTGAATCATTTATAATATATTCATATTGATTCATTCTTTCCATTCTTAACACTTTATTTTTATCATCAATCTTACTTATTTCATCAATATTATACCCTTCAATTCTTTCTAGCTTTAATACCTCTTTATCAATATCTCTAGGAACAGCAAGGTCAAAACAATATATCTTATTTCCTGTTTTCATAATATCATTTTCTAGCACTACTGAATGTGGTGCTGATGTACAAGCTATAATTCCATCCATATAATTTATGTACTTATTTTTTTCTTTAAAAGTTATAACTTTTACTCTTTTATCACTAATATCATTAGCTTTGCTTATATCCCTTAAAACAAGAATTATTTCTTCAAAATTACTTTGAAGAAGATATTTTATAGCAAGCTTTCCCATATGTCCATAACCTAAAACCATCACCTTTTTGCACTTTAATTCTAATAATTTATTTACTACTATTGATATTGAAGATACTGGAATTTCATATAGTTTTGCCTTAGCTCTAAACTTCTTTCCACAGAAAGTAGCACATTCAAATAATCTTCCAAGACTTTTTGTAGCTCCACTTATTTTACATGAATCCCTATATGAATCTTTTACCTGCCCTAATATTTGACTTTCTCCTTTTATCTTAGAATGATAACCTGATGACACCTGAAATATGTGTTTTATTGTATTTTTTTCATCCATTAAGAATACATATTTTTTTAAGGATATATCCCAATTTAGTTTCATAAACACTTTATCTAATACTAAATCTTCTTTACATGAATAATTAATATAAACTTCAGTTCTATTACATGTATTTAAT
>CACZYK010000136.1 GCA_902785295.1 uncultured Clostridium sp. | reverse complement strand
CCATGCAGTAAAACTCTTTAAACCTAGTTCTTTATATAGTTCTTCCTCTTCAATTTTTTTCATAAGTACATAAAATCTAGTCCAAGTTTTCTTATCTTCACCTATAAGCTCCTTTAATTCTTTTTCACATACTAATATTTCTTTCATTTTTAATCCCCCTTTACTATAATCACGCTTAGAGTATTTTTTTAATATTAATATTATATTTTTTTTGCTATTTGTCAAGATAATTAAATTTTAAACTTATTAAAACCTTTTAATTTTAATATTCCTTTTCTTTTTCTTTGATTAAGTTGGTGAAGCTCTACGCTCTCCCCTCTTCATCACCAATACTTTTTTTAGTTCTAAGAGAACTTTAAGAGATATACATTAGAGTTCTCTTAGCCTTACTTAGCTTTATTTAACCTTATTTAGTCTTATTTTTTATTCAATTATTCCATTTATCAAGATTAATGACTTTAAAATTCTTTCTTCTTTCCTCAAGCTCTTTATCATCTTGTTCTTTTTTTATTCTTATTTCTTCTATTTCATCAGCATATTTAACTTTCTTTTTCTCTATTCTCTCAAGAAATGCTGATTTTATCTTTTTTACTTCTTCATCAGTTAGCTTTATCCATTCATAGCTCTGCTTATCTAAATATTCATATTCTCCTGCTTCTTCTCCTTCCATATCCTTTAAATAGTCCTCCAGCAAGTCCTCATTACTCTTTAAAAGTTCTTCTTTCCATATATTCCTTATGTAATAATTAATACTTCCACTTAATTTCTTCCATTCTACCATACTCTCACCACCATATAGCCCAATAATCTACCCCTATTATAACAATAATTTATCGACTATCTATAATTCAAAAAATCAACCCTTAGTCCTTTCTTTTATAGAATAGGGTAGGTTCTTATGTAAAATTTAGATACAGGTTACTACGTAACCCTATAATACAAGCCGAGAAAAAATGAGGGTATAAAAATATTACTTATAAATTGAACTATTTAATTAAATAGTTTATAATAATTCTTGAAGAAAATAAAAATAGGCTATTATAATAGCCCATTTTTTCTCATATAAGTAATATGACGTTCTAAACTTTTTATAGGAATATTCATTTGCTCTGATATTTCCTTATTTAAAAGCCCTTTTGCTCGAAGGGTTTTTATTTTTTTTCTTAATATCTTTAACTCTTCTTGTTTAGTTATTTTTCCTTCTTTTTTAAGCTTTTCTTGATACTTTTTCTTTTGATATTCTCTATCTCTTCTCTTATATTCTTCTTTACTAAATATAATTGATAGTTTCATCTGCTCCTGCTCTGTTATGTCCAATAGCTCTATTAGTGTTTCATTTTTATATTTATACTGTTTGTCCTGCTCTAAATATACTCTTTCTGCACTTCTTGTTGCACTTATAACCTCTTTTTCTCTTAAAGGTACTATAAACTCACTATTAAGCTCTAAAGTATCTTGCAAGGCTTTTTCTGTATCTTCTGTAAAATAGCATAGATAATATCTATACAAGAATAATATAAGCTCTCTATGTCCTCTTAGGTCATATTCTCTTAATTTACATATTGTTATTAGGTCATTTAGTCTTGCTTGATAAAGGCTTCTTTCCCTATGGATATATACAGTTTTCTTTGGTCTGCCTTTTTTATTCTTGCTTGGTTGAAGCTCTGGAAGAAAATTTTTCTGTATTTCTCTAAGGTCATATATATAATCATTCTCATCAAGTATCTTAACCATTGTATTTGATTTACTGTTTATACTTCCCTCTACTCTTAATATTCTTGTTGGGTCTAGTGCTTTTCTATCTGCTCCAAAGTCTTTTAGCTCTTTGTATAAATACTCTTCTATTGCCTTCCATAATGGTAATGCCTTGCTTGGTACTGTATTTATAAGCCATATAAGATATAAACCTCTTCCACTATCCATTACAAAATTAGGTATTGGAATACTTTGATTATAATAATTTTCCTCAAGGTTCATCATAACCTGCTCTTTAGTAAACTTTGTATTGTATATATCTAGGTCTATATAACAAGCCCTAAGCTCCTTTAGGCAATCTATACGCCTATATGTTTTATAAAAGGTATTCATGCTTATATATATGTCTTTTCCTTCTAAATCTTGTTTTATAAGCTCTTTAAACCTATAATGCCATTGTTTAAACCCTTCTTCTTCGCTTATTTCAGCTTTAGTTATCCAGCCTTGTGAGTTTCCATGCAGAGAATTTAAATAATCAATATTTTCTATTTTTTCTGCTAAATTTTCCATTTCACACCCCCTTTGGTTATTATAATTATAAAGGTTTATTTTATATTCTGCAAACCTTTAATATTTTATCTCTATAAACTTATACTTGTAATTTTTCTTTGAAATTTACCAATTAAATTGAAAAGTGTGCAAAGTGTGCAATTAGTGCATTTTTTTAATTATTTATCTCTCTAAATTCAATAATAAATCAAAAAAAATGCACACTTTGTAACGATTTGTGCAATTTTTTTATTTTTTATTTTTTTATGACTTTTTCTTATAAGTTTCCAATATTCATTTGGAACTTTCTAACTAACCCACTACTAGATATAAATTTTTTACTTAAATCTCGCTTAGAGTTATATCTTTTATTGTTTTTTGTACAGTTTTTTTATTTTTATTTATAATATACTTTCAACAATTTTATATATTTCTTCAACTTTCTCCTTTATTTCTTCTATATCACTTTTATAGATATTATTAGTTGTATTAATATGCTTTGCTATTTGATTTATATTTACTCCAATTTTATTAATCTCATTTGTGAAATTTCTTAACCTTTCTAAATCCTGCACTATTACATATCCTTTAATTAACGTTTCTATAATGTATTGAGTTCTATTAAGTTTTGAAGCTTCTGCTTTTTTATTTATTATTCTAAGTTCATCATCCATTACTCTTATAACTATTCTATTTTTTCTTAATCTATTTTCGTCATATTCCTTCCAATCTTTCATAAATTTTTATTTATATTCTCCTTAATTTTTCTTTATTTACTTTAAATACTTTAGAGGGTTTGGGATACTTCCCAACAAGAAAGCAAATTGAAAATTTGAGATTTTGGGCAACCAAAATCAGTTCTTGCTACTCTTTTTTCTCTTAATT
>CACZYK010000135.1:1501-4855 GCA_902785295.1 uncultured Clostridium sp. | reverse complement strand
GCTTCCTTTTCCAGTAAAAGATTGTATAAAGCCTTCTCTTTCAAGTTCTTCATATGCTCTTTTTGTTGTTATAACACTTACTCTTAATTCTTTTGCTAATGTTCTCATTGAAGGAAGAGCATCACCTTCATTAAGGGTTCCATTAAGAATCAGATTTTTAATTTGAGATGTAATCTGTTCATAAATGGGACTATCACTTGAGTTGGTAATAATAATATCCATGGATACCTCCTAAAATAAATATTGTATATATACTATATATACAATATATATTATTTATCTATGGTCTGTCAACTGAAATTTAAATAAAATATTAAATTTTATATTAAAAAAGCTAAGGTAAAAAAACTAAAAATACCTTAGCCTATTTAGTATGAATTTTTAGCAAAGTCCTTTTGTATTATTTCCACAAACATTTAATGGATTATTTCCACCCATATTATTAGAATAATTAGTTTTTATAAGATTAATTTTTTGATTTAGATTATTAAGAGTATTTTTATATTCTGTGTTATAAGGGTTTAGTGTAGCTGCTTTTTTTAAACCAGTTAAGTAATTCCATTCAGGAGAAGAGCCATCAGATACAAGGTTTAGCTTAGCTTCAGCAGAAAGAAAATCATCTAATCCTATAAGCTCTCTTACTTCTTCAAAGGCAATATTTTGTGATACAAGCCTATATGCTTCATTTAATTCACTTAATTTTTCATCATAAAGACTTTTTGAATTTTCATCAGTTCTTTCTTTTAAGTAATTTTCTATTATATTTTTATAGGCATCATTTACTTCTTTTGAGGTGGAATTTGGAGAGACACCTAATAATTTATAAGGCTCCATAAGTTTAAGCTCCTTAGAAATTTATATTAATAGTTTATGAGAATTTTATAGTTTGGTGAAGATATTAGTATATACATCCATAAGACCTAAGTTAATTACATTTTCAATAATTTCTTGATTTTTATTTAATGGAAGTTTCTTTAATTTTTCCTCACAGCTTGATATAAGAGCTATTAATAAAAAATCTATGTCAGATTTTATGGATTTTATAAAAGATTCATAGGGTAAATTATTTTAAAGCTTATATTAGATTGCATATCACTTTTTAAATCATCTAAAGCATCAATAAGATAAATCCATTTTCCAAAGCTATATCCAAAACTATAAAGATTATTTCGAGTTAATGTGTTATCTTCATTAATTTCATAAGGATATTCTTTTAAAATTCTTCCTATTATATCACTAAAAGGGTGGCAAATTTCATCTAAAGAATATTTAGAAGAGTTTTTTTCTATAGTATGAAGTTTAGTTAAATTTTCATTTAAAATATTATCAATATTTTTAAAAGTAACTTTTTTATAATAAGGATAAAGTATTTTTAATAGTAAGCTAGGTAGTATTGTTTTATTATCTAATTTATCATCAAGGAGTTTATAATAAATTAAAGATATGTTTAAATCAGAAGAATAATTTATGGCATTAGAATAAAAAAACTTTCTTTTTTCTAAAGGATGTCTTACACAGGAGGAGGCAAAACTTTTAGGTTTTTTTGGGCTTAACCCATCAAGAAGTATAGCAAAGAAGGTAGTATCATAATTTAATCCAAATCTTGGAATATTACCAAATTTATTTTTTATTTCAGAACATATACTACAATAATAAGTTCTGAATTTATTAAAATCTTTTACTTTAAGCTCATTTTTTAAAGGTATAATATACCCAAACATTAATACTTTCCCCCTAGAAGATATTTAAGAAAACTTATAAAAGCATTATATGAATAAAAAACAAAAATGTTATTACTTTCCCATACTTGACATAAATTCCTGAAATGATATTATTAAAATAGTTGATTATTAAGTATTTAAAGGAGTTTTTACAATTGATGACATTAGATAAATTTGAAAAAGCATATGAAACAGTTCAAAAAGTTATTTTAGAAACAAAATTAATTTATAGTGATTATTATTCAGACCTTACAGGAAATAAGGTTTACTTAAAGCCTGAAAATATGCAAAAAACAGGAGCATATAAAATAAGAGGAGCTTATTATAAAATAAGTACTTTAACAGAAGAGGAAAGAAATAGAGGGCTTATAACAGCATCAGCAGGAAATCATGCACAAGGAGTTGCTTATGCAGCAAAGGCTTATAATGCAAAGGCAGTAATAGTTATGCCAACTACAACTCCACTTATAAAGGTAAATAGAACAAAAGCATATGGAGCAGAAGTTATATTATATGGAGATGTCTATGATGAAGCATGTAACTATGCTTTAAAGCTAGCAGAAGAAAAAGGATATACTTTTATTCATCCATTTGATGATTTAGATGTTGCAACAGGTCAAGGTTCAATAGCAATGGAAATTATAAAAGAACTTCCAACAGTTGATATTATTTTAGTACCAATTGGAGGAGGAGGACTTGCAACAGGAGTATCAACTTTAGCAAAGCTTCTTAATCCAAATATAAAGGTAATTGGAGTAGAACCAGCTGGAGCAAATTGTATGCAAGCTTCATTAAAGGCAGGAGAAGTTGTAACTCTTCCAAATGTAGATACAATAGCAGATGGTACAGCAGTAAAAACTCCAGGAAGTAAAATATTCCCTTACATACAAGAAAATATTGATGATATAATAACAGTAGATGATGAAGAACTTATAGTAGCATTTTTAGATTTACTAGAAAATCACAAAATGCTTGCAGAAAATTCAGGTCTTTTAACATTAGCTGCTCTTAAGCATTTAGATGTTAAGGATAATAAGATTGTATCTATAATAAGTGGAGGAAATATGGATGTTATTACTTTTGCATCATTAGTACAACATGGACTTATAGCAAGAGAACGTATATGTACAGTTTCTGTACTTCTTCCAGATAAACCAGGAGAATTAACTAATGTATCAAAAGTAATTGCAGAGGCACAAGGAAATATAATTCAACTTGAACATAATCAATTTGTAAGTATAAATAGAAATAGTGCAGTTGAATTAGATATTACAATGGAAACATTTGGACATGAACATAAGGTTCAAATATTAAAAGCTCTTAAAGATAATGGATACAAGCCAAAACTTGTACAATCAAAAAGAATATATCAATAAAATAAATTAAAAAACATATGTTATTAGGAGGATTTAATAATGGAAAAAGAAATAGTTTATACAGATAATGCACCACAAGCTATAGGACCATATGTGCAAGCACAAGTTATAGGAGATTTTGTTTTTACTTCAGGGCAAATTCCACTAGTTCCTGCAACAGGAGAATTAATCACTGAAATTAAGGCAGCTACAAAGCAAAGTTTAGAAAATGTTAAAGCTATATTAGAAGAAGCAGGAAGCTCTTTAGATAAGGTTGT
>CACZYK010000135.1:0-1473 GCA_902785295.1 uncultured Clostridium sp. | reverse complement strand
TGTGTAGAAGTAGCAAGATTACCTAAAGATGCATTAATTGAAATTGAAGCTATTGCAACAAAGTAATAAAGTATTATTTTGCTTTTTTAAAAGTACTTAGTTTAAGTAAACACAAGGTAATAAGTTAACTTACTAAAAAATTTAAAAAGCTGCCTACAATTTATAAGGCAGCCTTTTTTTCACACTTAAAAAAAGGGGGAAAAAATATGAGTACAAATAAGACTAAAAGAAAAAGTATTTTTAGAATTATTTTTGGAAGAACAACAGTGATAGCATTACTTCTTGTAATTCAAATTGGAATTCTTATATTATCTTTTAAGTGGTTAGCAGGTTATATGACTTATATTTATGGAGGTTTTACTTTTTTAACAGCAATTCTTGTAATATATATTATAAACAAAGAAGGTAATCCAACCTATAAGCTTGCATGGATGATACCTATTTTGATATTCCCTGTTTTTGGAGCATTATTTTATTTATTTGTTCAACTTCAAATAGGAACTAGACTTATAAATATTAGATTAGGAAATACTATAAAAAAGACTAAAAAGTTTTTAAAACAAAATAAAGACTTAATAGAAGAGATTAAAAAGGATGATAAAAAGGTAGCTAATCTTGCAAATTATATGAATGAGTATGGGGGATATCCAATATATAAAAATACTTCTGTTAAATATTTTCCTTTAGGTGAAGATAAGTTTGAGGAAATAAAAAAACAACTAGAAAAAGCAAAAAGATTTATATTTTTAGAATATTTTATTGTAGAAGAAGGTTTAATGTGGGATTCTATATTAGAAATTTTAGAGAGAAAGGTTAAAGAAGGGGTAGAAGTAAGATTTATGTATGATGGTACTTGTTCTTTAATACTTCTTCCTTATAATTATCCTAAAAAGATGGCAAAAATGGGTATAAAATGTAAAATATTTAGTCCAATAAAACCAGCATTATCTACTTATCAAAATAATAGAGACCATAGAAAGATATTAGTTATAGATGGTAATGTAGCCTTTACTGGAGGAATAAATCTTGCAGATGAATATATAAATAAAAAGGTTGTTTATGGTCATTGGAAGGATATAGGAGTTATGCTTAAAGGAGAAGCTGTTAAAAGCTTTACTTTAATGTTTCTTCAGGTATGGAATATTACTTCAAAGGAAGAAGAGGATTATGGAAAATATATATCTAATGCTAGAGAAGAAGAGGCGAAAGGTTATGTAATGCCTTATGGAGATAGTCCAGTTGATAATGAAAATGTTGGAGAATTGGTATATATGGATATTATAAATACTGCTAAAGATTATGTTCATATAATGACTCCATATTTAATTTTAGATAATGAAATGATGACAAGCTTAAAATATGCTGCAAAATCAGGAGTTGATGTTAAGCTTATTCTTCCACATATTCCAGACAAGTGGTATGCTTATCTTCTTGCAAGAACATATTATAAAGAGCTTATAGAAGCAGGAGTAA
>CACZYK010000134.1 GCA_902785295.1 uncultured Clostridium sp. | reverse complement strand
GCTATAAAGTTAGCACAAACTATACCTTGGATTTTAGGTATCTTTGAGTATATTTACTCACATTTGAATATGTTTTTAACAACTATTTATCATCTCCTTAACATTTATTTTTCTTTAACTATTATACACTAAAATTAATCTTTTAATAAACATGAATATTGAATAGTTTTATTGTGTTATAATAAAAATAATTATAATTATTGGAGGAGAAATACGTGTTTAAATTACTACCCTATTTAAAAAACTATAAAAAAGAAGTTGTAATTGGTCCAATATTTAAACTTTTAGAAGCCATTTTTGAACTAATGGTTCCTTTAGTTATGGCAAAAATTATTGATATTGGTGTTAAAAATGGTGACTATGGCTATGTTGTTAAATCAGGATTCACTTTGCTTGTTCTTGGATTTTTAGGCCTTTTTTGTGCATTAGTATGTCAATATTCTGCTGCTAAAGCTTCTCAAGGCTTTGGAACTGATTTAAGAAATGATTTATTTTCACACATTAATTCATTATCCCATAGTGAAATTGATATGGTTGGTACATCTTCATTAATAACTCGTTTAACAAATGATGTAAATCAGCTTCAGCTTGCTGTTGCAATGTTTATAAGACTTGCATTTAGAGCTCCATTTATAATAATAGGCTCTGCTGTAATGGCTATGACATTAGATTTAAAGCTATCAATAGTGTTTCTTTTTGCAATTCCACTTATTTCGTTAACACTATTTTGGGTGATGAGTAAATCTATTCCCTTTTATTCAAATATTCAAAAAAAGCTTGATAAAATTTCATTAATAACAGAAGAAAACCTAGAAGGTGCAAGAGTAATAAGAGCCTTTTCAAAGGAAGAAAATGAAAAGAAAAGATTTTATAATGCAAGTGATGACTTTACAGTTGCCTCTATAAATGTTTCTAAAATATCTGCCCTTTTAAACCCACTAACCTCTATAATAATGAACTTTGCTATTGTAGCTATTCTTTGGTATGGTGGATATAGAGTAAATATTGGTGCTCTTACTCAAGGACAAATAATAGCCTTTGTAAACTATATGACTCAAATATCTTTAACACTTGTTGTTTTTGCAAACCTTGTTGTAATTTTCACCAAAGCCTTTGCTTCTGGAGAAAGAGTACAAGAAATTTTAGAGATACATTCTTCAATAACAGATAAAAATGCAAAAACTTCTCCTGTTTCTAATGCTCCAAAGGTTGAATTTAAAAATGTTTCCTTTTCATATAAAGGCTCAAATAAAAATTCACTATCAAATGCAAATATAAAAGTAAATACTGGAGAAACTATTGGTATAATTGGTGGTACTGGTTCTGGTAAAAGTACACTTATAAACCTTATTCCTCGTTTTTATGATGTAACTGAAGGAGAAGTATTAGTTGATGGAGTTAATGTTAAAGACTATAACTTAAATTCTCTTAGAGATAAAATTGGAATTGTTCCTCAAAAGGCTGCTTTATTTTCTGGAAGTTTAAGAGAAAATATGACTCTTGGAAATAAAAATGCTAGTGATGAAGAAATTAAAAAAGCTTTTGATATAGCACAAGCTTCTGAATTTGTAAGTTCCCTTTCAGAAGGTCTTGATACAGTTATTCTTCAAGGAGGGAAAAACCTATCTGGAGGACAAAAACAAAGACTTACTATTGCAAGAGCTTTAGTTAAAAATCCTGAAATACTTATTTTAGATGATAGTGCAAGTGCCCTTGATTTTGCTACAGATGCAAAGCTAAGAAAAGCTATTAAAGAAGAAACTAAAAATATGACTGTTTTTATAATTTCTCAAAGAGCTACATCTATTAAAAATGCAGATAAAATAATTGTTTTAGATAATGGAAACATTGTTGGTATTGGCTCTCATAATGAGCTTCTTAAAAATTGCAAGGTTTATAAAGAAATTTGCTTATCTCAATTATCTTCTGAGGAGGTGGATAAATAATGAAAAAATCTTCAACTAAAAGATTATTATCTTACATAACAATTCATAATAAACTTTTAATGATATCTTTATTAACAGCAATTATTAATGTATTTTTTACTTTATTAAACCCTATCCTTATAGGAGATGCAATTGATTTTATAATTGGAAAAGATAATGTGGATTTTCAAGGCATACTTAAAATTATAGGAATATTAATATTATCTATTATTTTAGCTTCATTATCTCAATGGATAATGACTCGTTGCACAAATGTTATAACTTATAAAACAGTTCAATCTCTTAGAGAAGATGTTTTTAATAAAATAAATAAGGTTCCTTTAAAATACATAGATTCTCATTCCCATGGAGATATAATGAGCAGAATTATTAATGATATTGACCAAATTTCCACAGGACTTATTCAAGGATTTTCTCAGTTATTTACTGGAATTATAACCATTTTAGGAACTTTAGGTATAATGATAGCAATAAACTTTAAAATAGC
>CACZYK010000133.1 GCA_902785295.1 uncultured Clostridium sp. | reverse complement strand
GGCACGAATAATCATTTCTGACTAAAAACCTACAATAAGTTTTACCATTTTCAGTAATTTTTTCCCATCCACTTCTATAATCACATTCATCTTGAACAAGGGATTTTTCAAAAATAAAAGTCACAATTTGAAATTTGTGATTTGACAAACTAAAAACAACGACGTAAACTTGTTATAGCAAAAAAATACAAGAAAGGTCGTTGTTGATATGAGTATAACAAAAATAATAAAAAAATTCCATAGTAATCGAGTTCAAAATATAAAAAATATGCCTAATGGTATAGAAAGAGATTTAACTATTGGTTCTTTAGTGGCTGATTTGGGTAAAAGAAGTATTAGTGCTGTCTGTAAAGCTATTGGATGTTGTTTTAGAAAAGTAAAAAAATGTTATGATAAATTTATTAATGGAATACAGTTATCAATCGAATTCAGAGGCAGAAAAAGAATAGAAGATATCTACCCTAATATAATAAATGATATAGAATCAGTCATTGAAAAGCATAAGAACGTTGATCCAAGTTTTAAAACAGAACGTTTATATGTAAGTATTAATCCTACAACTATAATAGACGAACTTGTCGATAAATTTAATTATCCACCAAAGTTTGCAAGTTATAATACAATAAATAGAATTTTAAAAGAAATGGGATATAAGATTCATAAAATTCCAAAAAGCAAAGTAATTGGAAAGATTCCAGAGACTGATGCAATATTTGAAAATGTTAATAACGAAATGGAGTCAGCTTTGAAATCCAATGATGAGACATCCGTTATGTATATTGATGATAAAGCATCAAAAAAGATTGGAAAGATAAGCGATAATGGTAAAACATATATTGATGTACAAGGAGTAGATCACGATACATTAATCGATTGTTCTATGAAGCCATTTGGTATTCTTGATTTAAAAACAAATGAAACATTTGTTACTTGTACTCCTTTTAGTCCAACAGCAGAGTTCAAAGTATCAAATATTGAAAACTATATTATTCAAAAAAATAAAATAAAGAAACAGAAAAAATTGATAATATTTCTAGATAACGTTCCTGAAAATAGTGGAAGAAGAACACTATGGTTAAAAGAACTTGTTAGATTATCAAAGAAACACAATATTGTAATTAAACTTGTTTATTATCCACCTTATCATAGTAAATATAATTTAATAGAGAGATTCTGGGCTAGATTACAAATATTTTGGAACAGAATAATAATGGATACTGAAGAAAAGTTACAAGAAGTTTTAAATAAAGTAACTTGGAAGTCAGTTAAGTGTTCTGGCAATATATCGTATAGACATTATGATAAAGGGATTAAGGTTTCTGATATAGAAATGAATAACGAAATAAATCCACATATTATTAGAGAAGAAGGTTTAGAAAAATGGAGTATTGTTATTACTCCATGGGCTAACTAAATTGTGACTTTTATTTTTGAAAAATCCCCAACAGAATTATTTAACAAAAAATTACGATTCCCAATATAAAATAAAACTAATCCAGATATAAATATAACCAATATAATAGAAATTAATAATATTATTTTATTATTCAACTTTATTTTACCTTTAATTAACTTTTTTTTCGTTTTACACTCCTTTATATATTAATAAATACCTAACTATTGCCCTGCTATGCGACTAGTTCCTTCATTAATGCCATATAACCCTTCCATTTGAGACGTTAACAATCCACCATCATAATTACTAGAATTATAATATGTTACATGTAAATGAGGTCCATATAACCCATAATCCTTCGAACCATTACTAAAACGACTTCCGGCAGCTGTACCACTAAATCCTAACAGTTCACCTTTCTTTACTTTTCTATTACAAGAACCTTCCTCACATCTATATCTAATTCCAGACATATGTGTCAAATATATTTCATCTATTAAAACGCCTTCATATGTAATAAATTTATCTGGTGTAAGAGTAACTGCATATGCCGATTCATCAGTATCCAAATTTGCTGTATTTCCCCACGTTGAATACACCATTTTTCCATCAACTGGTGAATAAACTGGTGTCCCGAATTTAGCCTGAATATCAAAACCTGTATGTTCATAGGAAGTTTGATAAAAACCGTTAGTTGTACTTACAGGCCAGATAAAATAACCATTGTATACATTCATATTTTCAAGTTGAGTAGGATAATCTTTATAATTTTTTGGCCATGCTCCAAGAGATTTACCGCTCACGCTATCCATAGGGTAAACAAAATCACCTGATTTAAGCCTTCCCTTATCAGCCCAGTAATTAACAACTGCAGATGGATCAGGTTCAGAATTATTAATCTCACCATTTACTTTAGCATTTCCAGTTGTATATATTTTACTGTATGTTAACTGTCCAACACCTAAAAGTCCATTAGAGTTTGTATTTGAATTAAGCGATTTTATTTTATACACTGGGTGTACTGTTGCTTTAATTGTTTCATATTTAGGAGTTAATACTGCCTTATCTGTAACATATTTTTCTTTTACTTTTTCTGTTTTATAAATTTTATCAGTATAACCTTTTTTGTTTATTTGAATTACTTTTGAATTAT
>CACZYK010000132.1 GCA_902785295.1 uncultured Clostridium sp. | reverse complement strand
ATATTTTTTCATTGTATCATTATTTTCTAGTAATGATGAAAAATAGTTATATAAAACTTGAGAAAATATTCTATTTGAAATAGCTACCATATTATCTTCGTTTTTAAAGTATCCAAACATTACTCCTAAATTTATGGTAGGATTAAATATATTAAAAGTATTTCTAGCTCCATTCATTATAATATCTAGGACATAATCTTTTAAATTCTTATTATTTTCTATGTTCTTTATTAAATCATCAAATAATGTATTTTCTTCATTTAATAATAATTTTACAGCCTTTATCATATTTTCTTCATTCCAAAAAGCTCCTAAATCTTCATCTATTATTTGACATATCCTACTTACTAAAAAAGGATAACCACTTGTATAAAAATAAATAAAATCTACTGTCTTTTCTAAATCTAATTCTAAGCCTTTGTCTTTTTTATACCCTTCTAACATATTTTTTATTCCTATTTTTGATAAGCTCATATCAATATTAAAAGGAACTGCTATGTTCCATGGTGAATTATACTTTTTTTCCTCATCTGGTCTTAACTTTAATTTTAAATTTTTTATATCATAAACTCCTGCTAAAATTACAGATTTAAATGTAACTACTTTTCCTTTTTCTCTATCTAAATAGTTATTTCTAAGCATTCCTAAAAAGTTTAAAAACAATTGATTATTAGAACTTTTATCAACCTCATCTATTATAAGAATTACTTCTTTATTACATTCTTCAATAAATTCATTTAGGTAATCACTTAATTCATTTAAATTAGTAACTTTTCCACAGTATCCCAATAGCTTATTGCTATTATCTTTATCAATAATTCTTATAGCTTTAGCAGAATTTTTCAAAAATGTTTGACAGAATAATTTCTCATCATTAAAAATATTCTTCATTCTCTATTAATACCTTTATTTTTTCTATCTTTTCACTTATATCAACCATATAATGCTTCTTTGGATTACAAAGCCCTGTTGTATTAAATCTTTTCATATATTTAAATGCTCCTAATTTTATTATATTATCAATTAACACTATAATTATATAGTATTCTCTTATTTATGTAAAATAAACTTATTGTAATTTTCTGAAAATAATTCTTTTCAAAACAAAAAGCCATGCTTTTTCAAACATAGCTTGTATAATGCTTGTCACTGGTAATTTTCTAGGCACTTAGGGTCCTAGTGAGAGGGCTTGGCTCTATCGCTTGCTAATTTTCTAGGCCCTTAGTGCTCTAGCAAAAGAACTCAGCTCTATGGTTTACTACTAAAAACCTAGAATTCTAAGAAATATAATAACTTCCTGTTCCATCATTTACATTTAATTGTATTTTTTTATGTTTACAAATTATTTTATTAAATGTTTCTAAAATAACTTCGCCTTCATTCCATTCAAACATATCATTAAATTCACTAAATCTTCCAACTTGACTTTTAAGTTCTATTGGATTAGATTTTAAATATTCATTAAGTTTATCATTTCTTAATGCTGTATATAATTTTACATTATTCATATCTATATTAATGCCTAAATAACCAGATATAGCTAATGCATTTAAAAAAGCACCTTTAAATTGTTCCTTTATATGATTCCATTCTTTATTCTTAACTGTTCGTTTACATTCTATTATATGCAATATCCATAATAAATTTTCCGTCTTTTCAAATATAATATAATCTGCACAATTTTTTATATTTATATATGGTAAAGTATTTTTATCTAAATTATTAAAACATATGCACCAATTTTTTATATTAATATCAAGTTTAACCTCTCCAGTTTTACTCTTTTCTCGTATTTCTATGCATTCTTTAGATACTTGTATTAAATTTTTATGAATAAACTTAAGTTTTTTTTCAATAGTTTTGTCAAACATAATATTACTCCTCCATATTGAAGGCTCTTGATTCTTTTAATAATTTAATAAGCATATTATTAAATGTCTCTGCTTCAAATCCATAATTTCCACATTCTAATTTACTTATTGAAGTTTTATGATTATGGACATCAAATTGATACATAGCTACCTTATTTGAAGTAATTATATCTTGTTCTTCATAATTATATTTTTTCATAAGTTCTTTTTTATTTGGATTATTATTAAGTTTAATCATATTATTTATATATTGAAGTATATTGTCACTATGTGTTGTTAATAAAACTGGAAGTTTTTTATTTACTATTCTAATCATAACTTTTGCTATTAAACATTGTAATTTAGGATGCAGACACATCTCTGGTTCTTCTACCATTAATGTCCTAATTTCTTTTTGGTATTTTAATGTTAAAATTAGAGGGGTGATTTCTGTAATAACACCTGAAGAAATAAACATTGGCATTGCTTCATTACCCCCTTCAGGCAAATACATAATTTCATTAGTAGTGCTATCTACTTTTACATTTCCTTCAATTATTTCATTTTCTATTAATTTTACAATATCTTCAAATTGTTCATTTGACTCTTTTGTTGATATTGATGAAATTTCTGATAAAAAATCACTACAAGGTCTTATAAGTAAATTCTTTTCACTCATACCTTCATTAAATTTATCTTCTATTGAACTTTTCACTAATGTTTTTCTAGTTAATAAAAATCCTGTTCTTGAAGTTGGTAAATAATATCCCACTTTTCTTCCCATTATATCTGCATTATAATTAACTCTAATTATAGCTTGAAGTAATAATTTAATAAGTAAATCATTATTTTTATATATAATCTCATCAAAAGTAATATTTGTTTCTCCTATACTTAGTATATATGTTTTTTTACCACTAACTTCTTGTTTTTTTAAACTTATTTTTGATATATAATTAAATTCCACATTTATTTTTTCAATTTCAATTTTTTCATTAAATATTGATTTAATAAATATGTTTTTATTTTTATTTAATAACTTATTTAACAATTTATTTAAGGAATAAAATTCTTTTTTAGTTAAATCTATTTTATTATTATATTCTATTTCTTTAAACCATTTTTTACAAATAAGATAGTCATCATCATCTTTTTCTAATTTATAAAAAGGATTATTTATCAAATCTAAATTAATTATTCCATATATTAATGACATCATATAACTTTTATTACTATTATTATCTCCAATAAAAAGTGTAAAAGGTCGTACTACTATTTCTGCCTTATCTATTTTCCCGAATTTTTCAACATATAACTTCCATTCATTCATTTTGTCACTTCCTAACTTTTAATATAATTTTTTATTAAATTTATAACAATATAATTATATATTATTATTTCTTTTATGTAAAATAAACTTATTGTAATTTTCTGAAAATAATTCTTTTCAAAACAAAAAGCCATACTCTTTCAAATATAGCTTATGTTGTGCTTTCTACTTATAATTTTCTGGACCCTTAGGTTCCTAATGAGATGGCTTGAGTCCTCTATCACTGGCTAAGAATCAAAAACAGATTTTTATTTACTAAAATATTTATCTAATTCATTTATTGATTTTATATCAAATATTTCCATTAATATAATATCAATAGTTTCACTTGATAATTTACTTATTTTGTTTTTA
>CACZYK010000131.1 GCA_902785295.1 uncultured Clostridium sp. | reverse complement strand
GAAACACTCCTTCCCATTCCGAACAGGAAAGTTAAGCTCTACAGCGCTGATGGTACTGCATGGGAGACCGTGTGGGAGAGTAAGACGTTGCCAGGTAATTTGTGCCGTTAGCTCAGTTGGTAGAGCACCTGACTCTTAATCAGGGTGCCCAGGGTTCGAATCCCTGACGGCGCACCATTAGTGCCTTAGAGGATTCTAGGGCATTTTAATTTGGTGATAATAGCATAAAGGAAACACCCCTTCCCATTCCGAACAGGAAGGTTAAGCTTTATAGCGCTGATGGTACTGCATGGGAGACTGTGTGGGAGAGTAAGACATTGCCAAGTGTGATTTATGTCACATTAATAAGAACTTGCTTAGCAATAATATAAAAAAAGACATTTAAAAATGATTAAATCATTTTTAAATGTCTTTTTTCTTTTTAAAAGTATTCTTTATATCTGATTTGATAAAACTAAAAAATCTTTTAATGGATTGCATATCTTCTTTAAATGAAGATGTATCTTCAGAAGTTAATACACCTGACTTAAACATAAGAGCTACAAAAAACAAAATTCCTAAGTTAATATATATATCTTTTATATCAGCAACAAATAAATCACCAATACCAATAAAATCTAGACTTCCACCATAAAATACTTTATCAATAAGGGAACAAAGTGCACCACTAAACATAAAAACAAAACACATATCACTCCAAAAGTCTTTTTTATTTTTTGAAATATAGTATTTATATACTTCAATAAAAAGAAATAATGCAATAAGGTTTGTTAATATTAATAATGGAAAACTTATTCCAGTTCCAAATCTAGCATTAAGCCATGAACCATCAGTATTAATAATTGGACTAAAAGAAAGAAAATTTTTAATTAATATGATATTTTCATTAAAATAGTAAAAATGAATTATAATTTTACTACCTTGATCTAATAACATAAGAATTAAAAATATAATAAATAGCTTTTTTTTATTAAATCCTCTATCAAATGATAAACTAAGTTTATATATTACATATCCAATTAGAGCAAAGAGCATAATAAGTATTAAGTTACCTATAACTATAGTTGAATTAGTTATTCTTCCTGTAAAAAATTCAAATAAAAAATATATAAGCCACATTATGGGAAGAATAGTAATAACTAAAAATTTGAAATGTTTCATTTTGACCTCCTAAAATTATTTATATTTAGAGTCTATCATAGGAATATATAAAATTCACTAATAAATTATATTTATTTCTAAGAAAATATTGTATAATTAAAGAGGATTAAAACAAAATGAAAGAAGGGATTTATATGCTGACAATTTTTGCAGTCTCAGATTCTATTGGAGAAACAGCTAATCAGGTAGCAGTTGCTGCTGCAAGTCAATTTAAAGAAGAAATTGAAGTGAAAAGGTTTCCATATACAAAAACTTTGGAAGATGTTGAAGAAGTTATAGAAAATTTGAGTAAAGTTGAAAAAGCTATGATAGTTTCAACCATAATTACAGTAAATGTTAGAGAATATTTAACTCAAAAGGCAACTGAAAAAAATGTATTTGTTATTAATGTATTAGGCCCAATAATTAATGTTGCATCAACATTAATAAACAAAGTTCCAGATTATAATCCAGGAGCTATGTGGAGTACTGATGAAGAGTACTTTAAACGAATAGAGGCAATGGAATTTGCAATGCAATATGATGATAGTAAAGATTATAGAGGATTAAAAAATGCAGATGTAGTCTTAGTAGGATTATCAAGAACTTCAAAAACACCATTATGTATGTACCTAGCTAACAAAGGAGTAAAAGCTATAAATATACCATTAGTTCCTGAAGTAGGGGTTCCTGATGAGTTATTTGAGGTAGATAGAAAAAAAGTTTTTGGATTAGTTATAAATCCATTAAGATTAATAGAGATAAGAAAAAAAAGATTGGATAAATTTCATAGAATACCATCAGATATTGAATATGCTGGTGATGCTAGAGTATTAGAAGAATTTGAGTTTTCTGATAAAATAATGAGAAAATTAGGATGTAAGACAATAGATGTAACAGAAAGAGCTATAGAAGATACAGCATTAATAATTTTGAATGAAATAAAGAAAAAAGGTAAATAAAAGATAAAGAATGTAGCTGTCACATTAAGAAATATTAATACAATATATGATACTTTATTAAGATAAAATAAGATATTGTTTAAGAAATTTTTTATGTGACAACTTCATTTTATTATATAAACTGTTCCTGGAATATCAATAAGTAAAAAATGTAGTAATATAAAGATATTTAAAGATATATTTATTTAAACACTATAAAATGCTTAAATTATTTATAAAATAATGTCTTTTAGATGATATTATAAAAAGCGTCGCTGAAAGACAAAGTTAACAAATAAAAAAATAAGTTAAAAAAAGTTGTTGACTTGTCAGAGAATAAGTGATAGAATAAATTTTGTTGTCAAACAAACTTAAAAAAATAATTTAAAAAAATTATTGACAAGAAAAAAGTTTGATGATAAAATAAAAAAGTCGCTTGAGGGCGATAAAGTAAAAAATGGTCTTTGAAAATTGAACAGAATAATAAGTTATAAGAACCAGCAATTCTTTTATTAGTAAGTTTTTTGAGATTAGAGATTAAACTTTTTATTGAGAGTTTGATCCTGGCTCAGGACGAACGC
>CACZYK010000130.1 GCA_902785295.1 uncultured Clostridium sp. | reverse complement strand
ATAAATGCAAGCAACTAAAGTTCCGTTTAAAGGAGCTATCTCAAATAACTTTTGTAATGGTGGAATAAATAAAACAGAGTTAAATAAAACTAATCCAGTAACAAAAGCATATATACTATATTTATTTGAGAATAATCCTAATTTAAATATTGATTGTTTTCCCCTACAGTTAAATCCATGAAATAATCTAGCTAAACATAGTGTAGAGAATGCCATAGTAGCAGGAACTAATTCGTTATTGCTTTCTAAGCCTATATAAAAAGCTATAAGAGTAAATATTGCAATAAGAAGTCCTTCTAGACCTATTTGAATCATGTAATCTTTAGTTAATATAGATTCTTTACTATTTCTAGGTTTTTCTTTTAAAATATCCTTTCTAGACCCTTCCATTCCAATAGCAATAGCAGGAAGACTATCAGTTAAAAGATTTATAAATAAAAGATGAACAGCTTTAAAAGGTACTGGAAGTGCCATCAATGAAGCATAAAGTACAGAAATTATACCAGCCATATTTCCTGATAAAAGGAATTTTATAGAGTTTTTTATGTTTGCATATACATTTCTACCATTAGCAATTGATTTTACTATAGTGGCAAAATTATCATCTGTAAGAATCATTGAAGCAGCATCTTTAGAAACTTCCGTACCAGTAATTCCCATCGCAACTCCTATATCTGCTTGTTTAAGGGCAGGAGCATCATTAACTCCATCACCAGTCATGGCAACTATTTCACCTTTTTCTTGCCAAGCTTTAACTATACGTATTTTATGTTCAGGAGAAACTCTTGCATAAACTGATATATTAGGAAGCTTTTCTTTAAGTTCTTCATCAGACATTTTATTTAATTCAAGCCCATCAATAGCCATATCTCCATTTTTAAATATTCCTATTTGCTTTGCTATTGCAGTAGCTGTTATTTTATGGTCACCAGTAATCATTATTGGCTTTATTCCAGCCATTATACAATCTCTAACAGCTTCAGAAGATTCAACTCTTGGAGGGTCTATCATAGAGATTAAACCTAAGAATGTAAAATCAGTTTCATCATCTAAAGAAAGCTCTCTATCAGAATCTATTTCTTTATAAGCAAAAGCAAGAACTCTTAAACCATTTTCTGAAAGATATCTATTATTATCAAGTATTTTTTTCTTATCTTCTTCATTTATTTTACGAACTTCATTAGAAGTTTTTATGTGAGTTGTACGTTCTAAAAGTACATCTAATGCTCCTTTTGTATATAAAATATATTTATTATCAATTTTATGAAGAGTACTCATAAGTTTTCTATCAGAATCAAAAGGGATTTCTTTTAATCTCTTATAAGTATTTCTTACCTTTCCTTCAACTAATGAATATTTATGAGCAAGATTTACAAGAGCAACTTCAGTTGGGTCACCAATTTATTTTCCATCAACAGAAGTTGAGTCATTACATAATATAGAAGCTCTCATAAGAGAATTATGAATATCATTTTCTAAATTAAAGTTTTCAGAATCAAAAAGTTCTCCATCTGCATAAATTTTTCTAGTTGTCATTTTATTTTGAGTTAATGTACCAGTTTTGTCTGAGCATATTATAGAAACACAACCTAAGCTTTCAACAGCTTTAATCTTTTTAATAATAGCATTTTCCTTTGCCATTTTTTGAGTTCCAAGAGCTAAAACTATAGTAACAATAGAACTTAAAGCTTCAGGAATTGCAGCAACTGCTAAGGCAACAGCAAACATTAATGAATCAACAATAGGAGTTTCTCTATAAACACTTAATCCAAAAACTAACACACATATTACAAGTATTATAATTGCAAGCTTTTTACTAAAATCATCTAAAGATACTTGAAGTGGAGTTTTCTTTTCTTTAGTTTCATCCATTAAGGTAGCAATTTTACCAAGCTCAGTATTCATACCAGTAGAAGTAACAATTACCAGTGCACGTCCATAAGTAACTAATGAACTAGAAAATACCATATTCTTTTGGTCACCTAAAGCAACTTCCTCTTTATTAATAACCTCTTCAAATTTATTTACACTTTCAGATTCACCAGTTAAAGCACTTTCATTAACTTGTAAAGAGAAGTTTTCAATAATCCTTCCATCAGCAACAACTAAGTCACCAGCTTCAAGAATTAATATATCTCCAGGAACTACTTCTCTAGAAGGTATTTCAACCTTAACACCATTTCTAATAACCTTAGCATTAGGAGATGATAGTGCCTTTAAACTATCTAATGATTTTTCAGCCTTTACATGTTGAACAGTTCCTAAAATAGCATTTAAAATAATAACAGCAAAAATAACAATTGTACTTTCTACATTCCCAGTAATTATTGAAAGAATTCCAGCAATTATTAAGATAATAACAAGTAAATCCTTAAATTGTTCAAGAAACACTATAAGTAAACTTTTTTTCTTTTTTTCTGTAAGCTCATTATAACCATTTTTCTCAATAGATTCAGCTACTTGCTTATCCGTTAATCCCTCCTTTGTAACGTTAAAGTTTTTCAATACATCATTAGATGCCTTTGAAAAAAATTTTTCCATAAAACATTTCCCCTTTCTAAAAATAAAATAAAAAAGACTTCTGATATGATTTGCTATTAACAAATCATATCAAAAGTCTTGTAACCAAATTTAGGCATATAACACCAGATTTAAAAAATCGGGTATGTTGATGTTATATTTTAAACTACTCCCTCTTAATATATAAGAAATATTAACTTGTGAGTTCAGTATAACCTAATGGAAATAAAATGTCAATATAAAA
>CACZYK010000129.1 GCA_902785295.1 uncultured Clostridium sp. | reverse complement strand
TTCACTTATAAAAGACTATTCAACATCAAATACAGCAACATGGAATGCAAATTATGCAGGAACTAAAGTGTTATATGTAGATGTAAAAGATAGTAATGGAAAAGTAACAACAAAGACAATAACTTATGTTATAGAAGATAACAGCAGTGTAAAGATAAGTTCATTACAAACAAGTAAATATTCTCCACAAACCGTTGGAACATCTATAGCTTTACTTACTAATGCAGAGGGTAAAGGAACATTAAATTATAAGTATTCAATCTATAATGGAACTACATGGACAGTATTGCAAAATTATTCAACATCAGATGTAGCTATATGGACTCCTAGTAAAGCAGGAACTTATAATATAAAGGTTGAAGTGAAAGATTCAACAGGAACAGTAAAATCAAAAACAGTATCTTATGTAATTAAATAAACTATAAAAGAAGTGCTATCTAGCAATTACTAGATGGCATTTCTTTTAAAAAATTACTATATGAAGTAATTAAAGAAATATATAATATTTAGATAAAATTTAATTATATTAATAAAAAACTTGAAAAAAATTATAAAATGAGTATAATAAATGTAGGTATAACGATTACAAAAAATATAATATAGGGAGCTTTATAAAATGAATAATATGTCAAAAAAACTTATGAGTATTGTGGCGACAGTAGCTATTTCGGTAAGCGTTTTAAATAGTTTTGCTAATGTAGATGCAGCAACAATAAACAAAGAAAATGTAGTGGAAAAAGCAACAGCTGCAGAAACTAGAGGAAAGTATGCAACTAATCCTAATGGAGTAGGTAAAGAAAAAACAATAACAATTGATGGAGATGTAAGTGATTGGTCTGATGATATGTTAATAGCTCAAGGTGCAGCTTGGGATATAGCTAATAACTGGAAAGGTGGACATGAAAACTGTGTTCTTGATTCATATTCTTTATATGCAGCTTGGGATAATGAAAACCTTTATATAGGATGGCAAATGGTAAATACTACTGATACTTGGGCAAATTCAGGAGATGGACCATTAAGTGATGGTGGAAGAGTTTTAGATGTACCTCTTGTAATCGCTTTAAATGTAGGAAATAAAACTGCTATGAATGGAAAAATGGCAAATGGAAAATTAATTTGGGATGCTTTACAAGTGGAATATGAAACAAGAGTTGACCATTTATTTTTAATGAGTGGAAAGCCAGGACTAGGAACTCCAGCAATGTTTACAGCTGCTGATGCATCAGGTGGAGCTAGCTATGATGCAGAGTATTGTCAATCCTTTAAAGAAACAGGAATACAATATAAGATGGCAGAAACTTCTATACCAACTCAAATATGGGGATTAGCTGGCTCTGATTCACCAGACGATGTTTATAGTGATAGTGCTAATTGGGTGGATATGATGACTAAAGGTCATGATAGAAAATATGATTCTTTCTATGAAATGTCAATTCCACTATCAGTTTTGGGAATAGATAAATCTTATATTACAAGTAATGGTATTGGAGTAATGCAAATTTCAACTAGAGGAGTATCAGCAATAGATTGTTTACCTCATGACCCATCAATGTTAGATAATGCTACAGGAGAATGTGCTGTTGACCCAGCAACTTCTCATGAAAAAGATGATACAGATGTTATTACAGTGCCATTAGCACAAATAGGTAATGGCGGCCACCACCAGTAAGCAAAGGAACAGTAAAAGTTAAATATGTAGATGAAGCTGGAAATGAAATAGCTACTTCAAAAACATTAACAGGAGATGTAGGAAGTAGTTATACAACAAGTGCAGCAACTGTTAGTGGTTATACTTTAAAAGAAACTCCAAGTAATGCGACAGGAAAATATACAAGTGGAACAATAACAGTAACATATGTATATTCTCAAAGTGGTATTACCCCACCAGTTGAAGAAGGAACAGTAATAGCTAAGTATGTAGATGAATATGGAAATGAAATAGCATCACAAATTACAAAGACAGGAGAAGTAGGAACAAGCTACACAACAACAGCAAAGGCAATATCAGGATATACACTAAGAGAAACTCCAAGTAATGCAACAGGCACATATAAAAATGGAACAATAACAGTAATTTATGTATATGATAGTGATGAACAAGTACAAAATGGAATAGTAACAGTTAGATATATTGATTTTGAAACAAGAAAATCAATTAAAGAATCTTCAGTGAAGACAGGAGTAATTGGAACAAAATATACAACAACAGCACCTCAGATATCAGGATATACATTAAGAACAATTACATCAAATGCGAATGGAACATTTAGAGATGGAAATATAATAGTAACATGTTATTATTTAAAAGATGAAGTTGATGTGAAGCCAACAATAAGTTCATTTACAACAGACAAAGCATCACCACAAGTAAAAGGAACAAAAGTAACATTAACAGCAAAAGCAACAGGAACAGGAACATTGCAATATAGATTTAGAGTAGGAACAGCAAATGGAAATTCTTCAACTATAAAAGAATATTCAACATCAAATACAGTAACATGGAGTACAAATTATCCAGGTACTAAAATATTATATGTAGATGTAAGAGATGCTAATGGACAAGTAGTAACAAAGCAAATGAACTATGTAGTAAGTGAAACTCAAGTATCACCAACAATAAGTTCATTTACAACAAATAAAACATCACCACAAGTAAAAGGAACTCAAGTAACATTAACAGCAAAAGCAACAGGCACAGGAACATTAAAGTATAGATTTAGAGTAGGAACAGCAAATGGAAACTCTTCACTTATAAAAGATTATTCAACATCAAGTACAGCAACATGGAATGCAAATTATTCAGGTACTAAAATATTATACGTAGATGTAAAAGATGGTAATGGAAAAGTAACAACAAAAACAATAACTTATGTAATTAAATAAAATAGAAATTTAAAAATATATAAACACAATATGAAGTGACTTTATAAATGAAATTTTACTACATATTGTGTTTATATTTTTTATTAAAACTTTACTTTTTATAAAAGTTAAAAAGATATAATATATTTATATTAAATTTAATTATATTAAAGTTGAAAAAAAACAAAAAATGAGTATAATATAATTATAACGATTACAAATAATCTAAAAAACAGGGGGAAATAAAATGAGTAAAGCTAAACAAAGGATTGCTAGTATTATTACTACTATATCAGTAACAGGAACATTAATGGCTAGTTTTCCTTTCACTACAAGCGCAGCTATTGTAAACGAAAACAACAATAATAAAGCAACAAATGTAGATATTTCATTAGAAGATGCAGCAAATTATGCTAAAGATGTTGCTATTGAAAAAAATGCAGCTGATTATGGATTATGTGATAATGTAAAACAAGGGGCTATACTTCATGCATGGTGTTGGTCATTTAATACAATAAAAGAAAATTTACATGATATTGCAGAAGCCGGATTTACAACCGTACAAACTTCTCCAGCCAATCAATGTTTAGTTGGTGAAAATGGAGGAATGTCTATATGGAGTGAAAATGGACAAGGTAAATGGGAATATCATTATCAACCTACAGACTGGAAAATTGGTAACTATCAATTAGGTACTAGAGAAGAATTTAAAGCAATGTGCGAAGAAGCAGATAAGTATGGAATAAAAATAATAGTGGATGTATTACCAAATCATACAACTCCACAATTAGGTGCGGTTTCTCAATCATTAAAAGATGCAGCAGGCGGACAAGATAAGTTATATCATGGTGAAGGATTTAACTCTATTTCTAGATGGGAAGAAAGATATTATTGTACAAATGGTGCAGTATTAGGGTTACCAGATGTTAATACAGAAAATCCTGGTTTCCAAAAGTATTACTTAAATTATCTTAACGACCTTATAGACTGTGGAGTCGATGGATTTAGATATGATACTGCAAAGCATATTGGATTACCAGATGACCCACAAGATTCAAAAACAAAACAATATGGATGGCGAAATAATTTCTGGCCTGTTGCATTAGGAAATGAGTCTGTTGATGGAGTTTCTCTTCATAATAAAGATAAAATGTTTATATACGGGGAAGTATTACAATCATCAGGTTCAAGAGATGGTGCATATGGACAAATTATGAATTTAACAGCTAGTGGATATGGCTATATTTTAAGAGGAGCAATAAGCAATAAAGATTTTTCAGTTGGAAGAATGAGCGACTGGGGAAATGCTGCTGGAGCAAGCAAATTGGTTACATGGGTTGAATCACATGATACATATTGTAACAATGGTGAGTCAGTATTTTTAAGTGATTGGGATATAAAGATGTGTTGGGCAATAATAGCAGCACGTAAAGATGGAACACCATTATTCTACAGTAGACCTGCTGGCTCTACAAATAATTTAGGTGGAAGATGGGGAAACAATAGAATAGGTGCAAAGGGTACAGATTTATTTAAAGATCCAGAAGTAGCAGCTGTTAATAAATTTAGAAATGCTATGGTTGGAGAAGGAGAAACTTTCCTAATGGAAATTCAAAAATACTTCAAATAGATAGAGGAACTAAAGGTACAGTTATTATAAACTTAGGTGAAGCAACATCAATAAATAATGAAACTTCAATGGCTAATGGAACTTATACAGACCAAGTTTCAGGAAGAACATTTACAGTATCAAATGGAAAAATTTCTGGACAACTTGATGCAGGAAAGATTGCAGTTATATATGATGCAAAAACTACAAAAAATCCAAAGGTTTCTGCTACACCAGGAAGTGGCTCTTTTAAAGGAGAATCAGTAACTCTTACATTAGGTTTAACAAATGCAACAACAGGAACTTATACAACAAGTGAAGGAAATTCAGGTTCATTCAAAGATGGAGATAAAATAACAGTAGGTTCAAGCATTTCAGTTGGTGAAAAGGTAACAGTTACATTAAAAGCAAATGGAGATGACCCAGAAAGCACTCCAGCAAATGAAACATTTACTTATACAAAGAAGGATGGAAGTGTTAAAAAGAATACAGTTTACTTTACAGCACCATCAGGTTGGTCAACTCCTACTATATATGCATATACAGGAAATGGAACAACAGCTACAAAACTTACAGGAGAATGGCCAGGAACAGCTATGACATCAGAAGGAGATGGAGTATATTCTTATACTTTCCCTGATAGTGTAAGCTCTTGTAATGTAATATTTGCTTCAGGAAGCAACCAAATTCCAGCATCACAACAACCAGGATTTAGTTATGTAGGTGGAAAAGCTTATGAATATGTAAGTTCATGGGTAGAAGTTCCTGTTACAACTCCAGTTGAAAAAGGAACAGTAACAGTAAAATATATTGATGAAAATGGAAATAATTTAACATCTCCAATAACATTAACAGGAAATGTTGGAGATTCATATACAACAAGTAAGAAAACATTTAGTGGATATACATTATCTTCAACACCAACAAATGCAAGTGGTCAATATACTAAATCAGGAATAACAGTAACTTATAAATATACAAAAGATGAAGAACCACCTGTAGAAGAAGGAACAGTAATAGTTAGATATATTGATGGAGAAACAAATCAAGAAATATCACCTAGTATTACATTAACAGGAAAAATTGGAGAAAACTATGCAACATCAGCAAAAGAAATAGATGGATATACACTTTCATTTATTCCAAGGAGTGCTATAGGTTCTTATACATCATCTAATATAACAGTAACTTATGAATATCTTAAAATTGATGAAGAAGATTTAGTAATAAATAGTTTTGTGGCAAATAAACAATCACCACAAGTAGCAGGAACACAGATAACATTAACAGCAAAGGCAACAGGAACAGGAACATTACAATATAGATTTAGAGTAGGAACAGCAAATGGAAACTTTTCAATTATAAAAAACTATTCAACATCAAATACAGCAATATGGGATGCAAATTATGTAGGTAGTAAAATATTGTATGTAGACGTAAGAGATGCTAATGGAAAAGTAACAACAAAAATAATGAATTATGTAATAAATGAGAAAGTAGTAGACCCAACAATAAGTTCATTTACAGCAAGTAAAGCATCACCACAAGTAGCAGGAACCCAAGTAGTATTAACAGCAAAAGCAACAGGAACAGGAACATTACAATA
>CACZYK010000128.1 GCA_902785295.1 uncultured Clostridium sp. | reverse complement strand
CAATAAAAAGTTTAATCTCTAATCTCAAAAAACTTACTAATAAAAGAATTGCTGGTTCTTATAACTTATTTATTCTGTTCAATTTTCAAAGACCAATTTCATCTTATCGCCCTCAAGCGACTTTTTTATTTTATCATCAAACTTTTTTCTTGTCAATAACTTTTTTAAATTATTTTTTCAAGCTTGTTTGACAACGAAGTTTATTCTATCACTTACTTATTAACAAGTCAATAACTTTTTAAAAGTTTTTTTAACTTATTTTTCTGTTTATTAACTTTGTCTTTCAGCGACGGGTTTTATCTTACCATACTCTATTAACTTTAACTATTAAATATAAATGTTTATATTAAATTATTTTCTATTTTCTCTATTTTTAATAATATTTCTTAATTATTCGTATTATGATACACTCGGAAATGTTTCTTTTATTTTTTTACAAAAAATAAAAGAATAATTTTGCTTTATTTTAATATTGAGCTACAATCTTAATGGAAGAACCAAAGGTTACAACCTTTATTTTTATTAAAAGCATTAACTTATTCCTTTATCAATCTACTAAACAAATATATTCTCAAATAATAATTAAAGTTTATCTTTTACTTTATCTTTATAATAAATATATTTATAAGTTTTACTCATTTTGTGCATTATTAATTTTAAAGAAAGTTATATGGTCACGCCATACACCATCTATAAATAAATATTTTTCATTTAAACCTAATTCCTTAAATCCACATTTATGCAAAACACGCTTTGATTTTTCATTATCCACTAGCACAGAAGCTTCTATTCTATGCATACCTAGTTCATTAAAAGCATATTCTGTTACTAATTTAACTGCAGAAGTCATTATGCCTTTTCCTTGCTCTAATTTGTCTATAGAATAGCCTAATATTCCACTTTTCACTATACCATACAATATGCTTGATATTCTTAACTTGCCAATAATCTTTTCTTCTTTAAATATTCCAAAATCAATGGCTGTCCCATTTAAAAATTGTGTATAATTATCATTTAATATACTCTTTTGTGACTCTATTGTATAAAATTCTTTTTCTCTTGCTGGTTCAAATGAAGCTAAATGTTCTTTATTTCTTATATAATATTCCGTCAATTCTTTTGCATCTTCTGGAGTTAATACTCTTATATAATATTTTCCAAATTGAATTTTACTAAAGCTTATTCTCTCTCCTGATTTATATTCTGCTCTAGATATACCAAAAGAAACTTCATTTTTATAAATTCCTTGACAATACAAATTGTCACAAAAAATACCCTCTAAAGTAAATCCTAAATCTAAAAAAGCACTTAAATTTAATTCTTCAGAAGCTATTATATTAACCTTATTCAAGTTTTCATCCTTAAATAAAGCTTTTAACACTAAGTTTAATGTTTGTTTTAATAAATTGTAATTTTCTTTTCTGTAAAATTTAAGATTTATATTACACTTTTTGTTGTTTTTATCCATATCAATTATGGTGAATCCACCTATGTTTATTTTATCTTTATCCTTAACAATATACTCATTTGTATTTTTCACATTAAGAATGATTACATCTTTTTCATTTGACATAAATCCATCTCCTAATTTTATGATATCATATTATATTATAATTAGATATTTTGATTTCCACAACAAAACAATTTTATTTTAAAAGGATTGGTGATAATTTGAACAAACAAAATATTTCAAAAATGAAGTTTTTCTTTTTAGGTCTTGAAAATAGATTTAATGAAAATTGTGATTTATTTAAAGATATAAAAGTTACCTATAAAACAGGTTTAAAGAGCTTTAAAGGGATAGGAACCTTTAATAATGGTAAAATTTCTTATAACTTTAATGGCATAACTAAAGATTTTTCAATTAAAGAACTTTTAAATGTAATATCTTTAGAGGCTGAAAAATATGATTCTCTTGTTTTAACTTATTCTGAAAGAGGTAGTGAACTTACAATAAGTTGTGATAATAAAGATGTAAAGATGACTACAAAAGAAATTGAAACATCAAAAATATTAGATGAACATAATGATACCTCTTCCTTGCTTAATAGGAATTATCTTATAAAAGTAGGTCCTGCTAATGAACTTTTAAAATCAATAGGAATAATGAGCAAGGATGGTAAAATTCTAAATGATAAAATAAGAAAGTATAATCAAATAGACCATTATGTTGAGCTTATTGATAAAGAGCTTGAAAAGCTACCTAAAGATCAAAATATAACAATTTTAGACTGTGGTTGTGGAAAATCTTATCTTACTTTTGTTTTAAATTATTACTTAACAGAGGTTAAAAAGATAAAATGTAATTTTATTGGAATAGATATCTCTGATAAGGTAATTGCTGCTTCTAGAAATATTGCTTCTTCTCTTGGATATAGAAATATGGAATTCTTAGCTATGGATATAAAAGACTTTAAGCCTAAAAAGAAAATCAACATGGTAATGTCTTTACATGCTTGTGATACAGCTACAGACATGGCATTAGCTTTAGGTATAAAGGTTCAATCTGACCTTATAATAGCAGTTCCTTGTTGTCATAAAGAATTATTAAGTCAATATAGCTATGAACCTTTTAAATCTATAACTAAATATGGCATATTAAAAGCTAGAATGGCTGATGCTTTAACTGATGGAATGAGAGGAATGATGTTAGAGGCTAAAGGATATAATGTATCTATTGTTGAATATATTTCTCCATTAGAAACTCCTAAGAACTTAATGATAAGAGCAGTAAAAACTTCTAATGAAAATCCAAAATTATTCACAGAGTATATAAATTTATGCACAGAATTACATGCTAATCCAGCATTATTAAGATTTTTATATGAGGAATGGAAAGCCTAAATTCATTTTTAAACTTGTTAACCTTATAAGTTATATATAATTTATTAACTTATATATTTTCCATAAAAAGAGTGTGAATTATTGCCTTAAAGTAATGCAAAGCAATAATTCACACTTACTAATTCAAAGAAAGAATATCCTTGATTACTTCTCCTCCAATAATCATACCTGCAACTGGTGGTACAAAAGAAATGCTTCCTGCATCTTCTGTTTTTGGCTTTGTAGGAATTTCTTCAGAATATAAAACCTTAAGCTTTTTAATTCCTCGTTTTTTAAGCTCATACCTCATAACTTTAGCTAATGGACAAACTTTTGTCTTATATATATCTGCTATTTTAAATTGAGTAGGGTCAAACTTATTTCCTGTTCCCATACAACTTATTATCTTTATTCCTTTTGAAGTGCAATATTCTGCTAATGCTATTTTTGCAGAAACTGTATCTATAGCATCCACAACATAATCTACATCATCATCTATAATGTCTGGAATATTTTCTTTTGTAACAAATACTTGATGAGTTATTACATTACACTTCTTATTTATTGAAAGGATTCTCTCCTTCATAACATCAACTTTAACTTTTCCTAAAGTATCATATGTAGCATGAATCTGTCTATTTAAATTAGTAAGACATACAGTATCATCATCCACAAGAACTAATATACCTATTCCTGCCCTTGCTAATGCTTCTACTGTGAAGCTTCCTACTCCACCAACACCAAAAACTATTACTTTGCTATTTCTAAGCTTATTTAATCCATCTTTTCCTACTAATAATTCT
>CACZYK010000127.1 GCA_902785295.1 uncultured Clostridium sp. | reverse complement strand
CACCATTATATTCTTGTCCATTTGCAGCAGCAATTCCTGCAACATGGTTTCCGTGGTTTGTAACATCTGTTGATACATCATTGTCTTTATCTACATAGTCATATACAAAAGGAACCTTATCATTATAATATTTTCCCTTTCCTAATTGTTTTATCTTACTTTCTGCTTGTTCTTTAGTTATTTTTAAGTTACTACTATCTATTGTTTCAAACTCTTCCATTCCTAAATCCATACCAGAATCTAAAACAGCAATAACCATACCTTTGCCAGTATAACCATAATCATGCCACACATTTTTAGCTTGTGTAGTTTGAACTGATGAATACATTTTTTTATCTATTTCCATAGCTTTTTCTACAGAAACTACATTATCAAATTCTTTAATTTTTTCTATATCACTAGCTTTACCACTTATTGAAAATCCACAAACTAATGTATCAAATATTTTCTCTACTTTATTTCCTGTAATACTCTCAGCCTTTTTTAATACATCTTCATCCATTTTGCTTAATTCTACAATAATTCTTATTTCTTCTTGATTATCAATTTTCTCTTCATTAGTATTTGCACTATAGTTATTATTATTTTCATAATAACTTATACTATCCTTTAGCTTTTGTTCCATTTGACTTCTTATATTTTCTGTTTTTGCACTTGCAGAAGTTATTCCCACAAATAAATTTGTTGTTAAAATAATAGTTGTAATTAATGAAAATATCCTTCTCTTTCTCATAAACTTCCCCCAATTTATTATAAAAATAGTAAACAATTACACCAATATTTTCATTATATCCTTTTATTATTTGCTTTTCAATATTTATACATAAGAAAAGGGTATGTTGAATTTTTCAACATACCCTAAAATATAAACTTATTGATTTTGTTTTTGATTATCCGAAGTATCTCTTTAATAATCCTTCAAATGCTTTTCCATGTCTAGCTTCATCTCTAGCCATTTCGTGAACTGTGTCATGGATTGCATCTAAGTTTGCAGCCTTTGCTCTCTTAGCTAAGTCAAACTTACCAGCTGTTGCACCATTTTCTGCTGCAACTCTTAATTCTAGGTTCTTCTTAGTTGAATCTGTAATAACTTCTCCTAATAATTCAGCAAATTTTGCTGCATGTTCTGCTTCTTCATAAGCAGCCTTTTCATAGTATAAACCTATTTCTGGATATCCTTCTCTATGAGCTACTCTTGCCATTGCTAAGTACATTCCTACTTCTGTACATTCTCCTTCAAAGTTTGCTCTTAAGTCTTTCATTATATCTTCTGATGAACCTTGAGCTACTCCTACAACATGTTCTGCTGCCCAAGATAATTCTCCAACTTGTTCCTTGAATTTGTCAGCTCCTACTCCACATACTGGACATTTTTCTGGTGCTGTTTCTCCTTCATAAACATAACCACATACTGTACAAACGAATTTTTTCATAATCTTTTCCTCCATTCTTTCTATTATTATTTATTTCACATTTTGTTTTTACTATTTTTTGCTTTGTCCTTTCGACAGTTTTTATTATATAATAATTATTATCCATTGTAAATGCTTTTTTAAAATTTTTTACTTATTTTTTTATTATATAGAAAATTTTTAATTTTCTAATAAAGTTCACTTTTTATTTTATTGGCTTAAATTTAAACATTATTCTATCTATAACAGATAATTCACTTAAACTTTCTCTTGCTTCTTTATTATTAGGGTCTATCTTTAAAGCATTCTTTAAATCTTCCTTTGCAAGTTTCTTTAAACCTATATTACTATATACAGTGGCTCTTCCTATATAATATTTTTCATTCTCTGGATCTAATTCTATACATCTTGAATATTCAAGTATAGCTTCTTCATGTCTTCTCATTTTTACAAAACATATAGCCTTTTTCCAATCACAATATACATAATAAGAATCAATAGATAATGCCTTAGAATAATATTCAATAGCTTCTTGATATAAATCTTGTCTAAAATATACATCACCTATATTACTTAGTGCTTCCTTTTCATTTGGATGAAGCTCTAAAGCTGTCTTATAATCTTCTAAAGCAAGTCTAAAGTTATCTATTGCTTCATAAGCTAGTCCCCTATTATTATAATATTCATCTAATGGATTAACTGATAATTCTATTGCTTGTGTATAATCATCTATGGCTTCTTTATATTTTTCCTTTTTAGCAAAAGCTAATCCTCTTTCATTATATGCATCTGTAAGTTTTGGATCTTTTTCTATCGCTTTTGTAAACCAATCGACTGCATCAAAATATTCTTCTTTTTTCATAAATACTTTTGCTACATAATAATATGCCTTTGCATAATCTTTATTTACTTGTATAGCATCATGAAAACTCATGTATGCATCATCATATTTTTCTTGGTCAAAATATATAATTCCTAGGTCTACATGAGCATTTACATATTTTTTATCTGTATCTATTGCTTTTTTATACCACTCAATAGCTTTTCCATAATCCTTTAGTGAATAGTATGTTTTTCCTAATTCATCAAATGCCTTTGCATCTGGTGGTAACATTCCTTTTGCCTTATCAAAATCCTTTATAGAACTTTCTAGTTCGCCAGTACTTCTGTAAACTTCTCCTCTTCCAAGATAGGCAGCAATATATTGGTCATCTAACTTTATAGCTTGGCTAAACCATCTTATTGCATTATTATAATGTCCTCTCTCTGCATTAGCTTTAGCAAGATGATAATATGCAATAGGATTATTAGGATATAATTCTATTGATTTTCTAAAACAATTTATGGCTTGTTCTAGTTCTTCCATTTCATTATATACTAATCCCATATTTAAATAAACTTTTGGTAATTCACTATTTAGGTCTAAAGCCTTATCAAAACATTCTTTAGCTTTATCATATTTCTTTTCTATATAGTATATCTCACCAATCTCATTATATATATTTGCTTGATTTGGATTTATTTCTAATGATTCTTCAAAATTCTTAATAGAATCTATATATTCTTCTTCTCTCTTACATATCATAGCTATTTCATAATAAGTTTCGGAATTTTTATTATCTAGTTCAACTGCTTTTTCATAATCTTCTTTAGCCTTTATATATTCTTCTATTGCTTTATAAACTATTGCTTTTGTATAATTTTCTATTGATTCCTCAAAGCTCTTCTTTTTATATTTTATATAACCAATTCCTTCATATACCTTTGAATTCTTATCATCAAAACTTAATGACTTATCATAACACTTTAATGCTTTTATAAATTTTCTTATACATTGTAATGCCTTTCCTTTTTGATAATATATGTTAGCATTATCTATTCCTAACTCTATTGCTTTATCTGCCACCTTAATAGCATCTCCATAATCATCAAGTTCTACAAGAATCTCAGATTTTACTTCATATAATTCTGAAATATTAGGAGATAGTTCTAAAGCCTTATTACATGATTCTAACCCTTCCTCGTATTTTTTCATCTTACATAATATTTTTGCTTTGTTTTTATAAGCATTTATTCTCTTATCATTTATTGAAATTGCTTTTTCACAGGCTTCTAATGATTTTTCATACTTTCCAGCTTTGTATAATATCTCTGCCATCTTATCATATAAATAATCATCTTCTTCCCCTTCTCCAATTAGCTTTTTATAACATTCTAGAGCTTCTTCATCTCTGTTTAAATCATTTAATATATTTGCCTTATACTCATATAGTTCTTTATTTTCAGGGTTAATTTCAATGGTTTTATTAAAATACTCTAAAGCTTCTTCATTTTTTGATAACTTCCTTAATAGTTTTCCTTGTAAGAAATATAATTCCTCTTTGTTTGCATCCTCATTACCTTCAAGTGTCTTTAAAATTTCAGAACACTTTTCATACTCATTAGCTTTTAAATAACAATCAACTAAATAGAAATTTTCTTTTTCTGTTCTATCTTCTTTATTTTCAAATTCTTCTATAAGGAATTTATTTAAGCTTGATAATATTGCAGTTACTTCCCAATCTCCCTCTGTATCCTTAGCAATTATCTTATATAAATCTATAGCTTCTTCAAAATAATCTAAGGCATAACAACATTCTGCAAGTTCTCTAATCACATTAATATCTTCTTTATCAAATACTAATGCCTTTTTATAATCATCATAAGCTTTTTCTAAATCTCCTTTTTTCATATAAGCTTCTGCTCTTTTTAAATAAGCATCCTTACTATTATATGGATCTACCTCTATTACATCAGTAAATAATTCTATTGCATCATCTACTTTATCACACTTTAGAAAATATATTCCTCGTATTACTTTTGTAATTTCTTCATTTTCCTCATCTTCAAAATCTATATTATTTAATATTACTTTTAAATCAAATAAATTCTTATCTTTTAAGCTGTAAATATCAATTGTCTCCATACCTAAGACCTCCTATTCTTAAATATTACACACTAAATGATGATATAACTGATACTATATCTTT
>CACZYK010000126.1 GCA_902785295.1 uncultured Clostridium sp. | reverse complement strand
ATTTAGTTAGTGTAGGTCTAGTTACTCTCAATAACGCTAATACTTCTTTTGATTTCATAAAAAAATCACCTCCTACGACTAGATTAACTTAAGTGAGGTGATTTGTAAATAGTTTTTGTTAAATTTATTTAATGTATTTTATTTCTTTTAATTTATTTGCTTATTATATATTTTAATGATTCATAATTATATAATTTCTATAATAGAAAAACAGACCTAAAAACTTTTAAGTCTGTCATGAAATAATACTTTAAATAAATTTTACTCATAATTTGATGCAGCTACACCCATTAAGGCAGTTGTATAATCATCATCTTGAGAAATAACCCAATTATTATCAGAATCTTTAGTAAGGTTAATAACACCTGTTCTATCTTCTAAAGTAGCTTTATTGAGCTCATCAATAAGAAGATTTTGAGCAAACTTTGTTACTTCTTCTTCAGATGCATCTTTAACAGAAGAAGATTCTGCCATACATCTAGTAATATATGAAGAAATAACTGTTTGTAAGTTTACTCCCTTTACAGATACATTTACTTTAGCTGTATCTCCATTTATTTCTTCACCAGTAGTTGTAACTTGTATTTTGCTTAAAGAATCAACTAAAGCATTTGCTAAATCTTCATTAACATTGTCATTTTTAGAAGAAACAAGTTCAGAAAGCATATTTTTTGTAGTATCATTAGAAAGTTCAGTTGATATGTCTTTGAAATGATTTTTTACAACTTCTTCTGGTGTGCTTGCTGAAAGACAACCTGTTAATAGGAACATTGAAAAAATTAATGTAATAAGTATAGAAAATCTCTTTTTCACCTTAAATCCCCCTTTAGGTTTAAATATATATTTAAAAATTTTCTTTCTTTTAGTTGAAGAAGAAAAAATATATTATTTTATATTTTTCTTCTTTTTTCTTTTCTTTATAGAGTAACCAAAGGAACCTAAAGGCTTTGAATTTAGAGCAAAATACTCTCCATGAGAATAGCATATCAAGTTAGCTTTATTAAAACAAATTTTCCCATCTTCATCAATAAGGCTTTCATCAACTTTAATATTTACTATTTCAAGAAGGAACATATCATGAGTTCCAAGAGGAGTTATGCTTTTAACTTTACACTCTAAGGCTACTGGAGATTTTGTAAGAGATGGAGTGGAAATTTTTACTCCATTGTCTAATTGAAGTCCAAAGTGTTTTATTTTATCAACTTTTCTTCCAGATTTAACCCCACAAAAATCAACCACTTTTACTAAATCCTTTGTAGTAAGATTTATAACACATTCCTTAGATTCCTTCATATACTCATAAGAAAGTCTTTCTGGGCGAATCCCAACAGCTAAGGTAGGAGGATTTGTACACACTGTACTTATCCAGCCTACAGTAAAAATGTTAATTTTATTTTCTTTATTTTTACAAGTTATAAGTACAACAGGTGTTGGATTAAGCATTACGCTACCTTTAAAATTAATCTTGCTCATAAAAAACTGCTACTCCTAAAAATTATTAACAATTAATATTATAATCATGACTATAATCTTCATGTAATAATAGCAAATAAATAGCTTACTGTCAACGTTTTTTATAGCAATAACAACTTATTTTAAGTATTTAATTTATGATTTTATAATTATAAAATTATATTAAATATATACTCACAAAATAAGAAATATGTAAGGGATTTTTAATTAATATGTAGTTGTTATTAACTCTTATAAATGCTATAATTAACATGTTTTTGAGAAACAAAATATTATTAAGGAATAGGAAGACGAGGTATGGGAAAAAGAAGAAATTTATTAAAAACATTAGCATTAACTCTTACTATGTCTTTAGCTTCAACATTATTAACAACCGTTTATGCTAAGGCAAGTGAACCTACGATTGTTTCAGAATCAGCAGTTGTAATGGATTTTGATACTGGAGAGGTTATTTATGAAAAAAAAGCAGATGAAAAAATGTATTTAGCAAGTACAAGTAAGTTAATGACTGCTTTATTATTTGCAGAGTCAAAAACTAAGACAGATACAATTACTTATACAGAAAGTGCTAAGGCACAGCCACCTTATACAATAGATAGTGAACAGATGAAGCCTTATGGAAAGACAATGCAGGTTGGAGATACTTTAGATGCAGATACAGTAATGAAAGAGCTTTTACTTTTCTCAGGAAATGATGCTGCTTATATGGTAGCAGATAGTGTATCAGAAGATAGTAAAGCCTTTGTTGATGCTATGAATAAAAGAGCAGAAGAACTTGGATTAACTAATACACATTTTGAAAATCCAAATGGACTTCCAGAAAAGCAAGCAGATGGAACTTCAAAGGATGTAAATTATTCTACAGCATATGAGCTAGCTATAATAGCAAGAGAGGCGTTTAAAAATGAATGGGTTCAGCAAACTATGCAATTAAAAGAAGCTGATGTTGTACTTCCAGGAGATACAAGAATAAAAATTCAAAATAGAAATACAGAGCTTGGTTCAAATGGAAATATTGGTGGAAAAACAGGAATAACAGATTCAGCAGGAACATGTTTTGCTGGAATTTATGAAAGAGATGGAAGAAAGCTTATTGGGGTAGTTTTAAAATGTGACCGTAATGATAATAATAAAAGATTTGAAGATTTAAAATCAATGATGGATTATAGTTATCCACTTGAAAAGGAAGTTTTTAAAGCTTCAGGAGATGAAGTTGGAACTATGGATCTTGAGTATAAATTATTTGGATTTTTTGGACCTACAAAGAAAATTTCAACAAAAATAAATCTTGCACAAGATGTTAAGCTTTATCCAAATGCTATAAATGACACAGCTGAAATAAAGTTAAATAGTACAGAAGAGCAAAGTGCATGGAAGGTTGCTTCAAATAAAGAAGTAAACTTAACCGTAAGTGTAAAAGAATATACTGAATCAGTTAAAGGAAATGTTGATATTACAGTAGGAACATTAATAAAAGCCAACATTTTAATATATGGAGCTGTAGTATTAGCTTTTATAATAATAATTGTACTTATTATATTTATAATTAAACTAATTTCAAGTAGCACAAGAAAGCATAAGAGAAGAAGATATTAATAATAAAAAACTGTTTTATATTGAATTAATTCAATATAAAACAGTTTTTTATTATATAAGGAAATTATAATTTCGTATTGATTTAAAGCAAGATTTTATACTTATTTTTTAGAATTATTTCCAAATGTATTTATAATATGTTCTTTAGCTTTTAGTTCAAAAGTATCATCTAGTGGAGTAAGTTCAATGCTTTTATTATATTTTTTTTCTAAAG
>CACZYK010000125.1 GCA_902785295.1 uncultured Clostridium sp. | reverse complement strand
TTTCACAATTAATAAAAAATTAGTTGTAAGACAGTTCTTTTGTTAAATAAATGTTAAAAATTTTAAGGTATATTTAAGCTTCATTTTGTATTATAAATTCAAAGATAAAGCTTAAAGGAGGAAAAAGAAATGGCTATAACTACATTTAAAAGATATGAAAAGAAATATTTATTAGATAAAGAAAAATATGAATTACTTGTTCCAAGATTGCTTGAGTATATGAATTATGATAAGCATTGTTTAAATGGAAAGGATTATTCAATATTTAATATTTATTATGATACAAAAGATAATAAGATAATAGAACATTCACTATCAAAACCTTATTACAAAGAAAAACTTAGATTAAGAAGCTATAAACCTATAAAAAGTAAAGATGACAAAGTCTTTTTAGAAATAAAGAAAAAAATAAATGGAATTGTAAGTAAAAGAAGAGTGGTACTTACTCTTGAACAGGTAAATAATTTTTTAGAATTTGGAGAAAGACCTAAGCTTAATGATTATATGAGTAATCAAGTGTTAAATGAAATAGAGTATTTTTTAAGTAGAAATGAAGTAAATCCAGCAGTTGCAATACATTATAAAAGAACAGCTTTTTTTGGTAAGGAGGATAAGGATTTTAGACTTACATTTGATAATCATATAATGACAAGACGTTATAATTTAAATCTTACAGCAGAGGACTTTGGAGAAAATCTTTTAAAAGAAGGAGAAAGGTTGATGGAAGTAAAAATATTAGGAGCTATGCCAATGTGGCTTTCAGAAATCTTATCTGAATTATCAATATTTCCAGTTGGTTTTTCAAAGTATGGAAATGAATATAGAAAATATTATTTAACAGAAGGGAGAGGAAAAGTATGCTAGACACAATATTAACATCAACAACAGGAGAGTCATTAACTTTAACAAATACATTAATTATATTGATTGTGTCAATTATTCTAGGGTTAATAATTAGTATTTCTTATATGAAAACAAGCAATGAAGAGGTTGTTACATCTGGTTTTGCAATTACATTAATAATGCTTCCAGCAATAATATCAATAATAATCTTATTAGTTGGAAACAATGTGGCAAGAGCTTTTAGTTTAGCAGGTGCATTTTCAATTATAAGATTTAGAAGTGAACCTAAAGACCCTAAAGATATATCTTATATATTCTTTACTTTAGCAGTTGGATTATCAGCAGGTATGGGATATATTTTATATGCAATTTTATTTACTATAATTTTATGTTTAATAATGTTTGTATTAAAGTTTATAAATTATGCAGAAGCAGATAAATCATGTTTAGAGCTTAGAATAACAATACCTGAAAATTTAAATTATGAAAATGTATTTGATGATGTTTTAAAAAAATACACTTCATCATGGAAATTTAAAAAGGTAAAGACAAAGGAATTTGGTTCATTATTTGAAATTACTTATATTGTAGTTATGAAAAATGAAAATCAAAAGAAATTTATAGATGAAATAAGATGTAGAAATGGAAATTTAGGAGTAATCCTTTCAGTACCACAAGAAAAAAATAATTTATAAGGTGGTTTAATTATGAGTAAAAAGATTAAATTAATTATATGTGGAATTGCAATAGCAGCAATTATAGGAATATCAGCCTATGCAATAAATGCTTCAAAAAGTAATGAAAAATATATATCAGAAACTTCAACAATAATAGCAGAAAATATAGATGATGATTGGGAAGAAGATTTTAGTAATGTAAGCAATGAAGCTTCTATTAACTTAAATGAAGATTCAATAGATTTAAATGGAAGTGGAGCAACAGTAGATGAAAGTAAAATAACAATAAATTCAGCTGGAATATATACAATAACTGGTAAACTAAATGATGGACAAATTATTGTAAATGCTGGAGATAATGATAAAGTAAAGCTAATATTAAATGGAATAGATATAAACTGTTCAAATAGTGCTCCTATATATATTTTAAATGCTGATAAAACTGTTATCGATTTAAAAGATGGAAGTAATAATACTATAACAGATGGCGAAAACTATGTTTTTGAAGATTCATCATCAGAGGAGCCAAATTCAGCTATTTATAGTAAAGATGATTTAACAATAAGTGGAGAAGGAAGTTTAACTGTTAATGGAAATTATAATAATGGAATAACAAGCAAAGATGACTTAAAAATTACTGGAGGAAATATTACAATAACTGCTGTTAATCATGGAATTAAAGGTAAAGATTCTGTAAGAATTAAAGAAGGAAATATAAAAATTACAGCAGGTGGCGATGGAATAAAGACTGACAATATAGAAGAAACAGAAAAAGGATATGTTTATATTGCAGGTGGTACTATTGATATAACTACAGAACAGGATGGAATTCAAGCAGATACTACTGTTCTTATTAAAGATGGAGATATTAAAATATCTTCAGGTGGTGGAAGTGAAAATGCTGTTAGTAAAAGTAATAAAGAAGGATTTGGTGAAAAAGGTGGTATGATGAGACCTAATAAAGAATCATCAACTGCACCCAATATGAATAATTCACAAAATGCAGTAGAACCACCAGCTAAACCAGATGGAAGTGATTTTCAAAATATGGGTGAGCCACCAACTAGACCAAATATGGATAAAAACTTTGAAAATGCTGGACCAACAAACACTCCTAATAATCAAAATACTTCAAATGGAGAAAATACTACCTCAACTGACACAGAAACAACTAGCACAAAGGGGATAAAAGCAGGAACCAATATAACTATTGAAAATGGAACTTTAAATATAGATTCGGCAGATGATTCTCTTCACACAAATGATAGTTTAATTATAAATGGAGGAACATTTAATTTATCTTCTGGAGATGATGGAATACACTCAGATTCTACACTAGATATTAATGGTGGAGAAATAAATATAACTAAATCTTATGAAGGTATTGAAAGTTCAACAATTACAATAAATGATGGAGAAATTCATTTAGTATCAAGTGATGATGGATTAAATGCTGCTGGTGGAAATGATGGCTCTTCAATGAATGGTCGTCCAGGACAAAATAATTTTAATTCATCTAGTAATGCTATGATTAATATTAATGGTGGATATTTATATGTGGATGCTTCAGGAGATGGTGTGGATTCAAATGGTTCAATAAAAATGACAGATGGAACAGTAATAGTAAATGGACCAACAGATTTAGGAAATGGAGCATTAGATTATGATAGTGAATTTAATATGAGTGGAGGATTATTAGTTGCAGCAGGAAGTTTAGGAATGGTTCAAACACCAAGTGAGTCTTCAAGTCAATATTCTATGAGCATAGGATTTTCATCAGTTCAAGAGGCAAAAACATTAGTAAATATTTCAAAAGAAAATGGTGAATCAATACTTACATTTGCACCATCAAAGCAATATCAATCAGTTGTTGTATGTTCACCAAATTTAAAGAAAGGAACAACTTATACAATAAGTACTGGAGGAAATTCAAGTGGAGAAGAAAAAGATGGACTTTATTCTGATGGAACATACTCTGGAGGAACTAAATATGATAGTGCAGAAATTTCAAATTCAGTAACAAATGTTGGAATTCAAGG
>CACZYK010000124.1 GCA_902785295.1 uncultured Clostridium sp. | reverse complement strand
CAATTGCTAAATTTTCTTCACCCTTTACACTTATTTTTGCTCCAGCAAGTTTCATTACTAACTTTGCCCAATTTTTTGCTACCTTATGGCAGTAAAGTTGAAGTTCTTTATTCCCCCATTTCTTTCTAAAAATTCTTACTTTAAAATCAAAAATACAGGTAAAGAGTAAACTTAAAGTAATACCGGGATAAAATAAAATTGTTCTAAACATAATTATACCTTCCTAATTAAATATTAATAAGATTAGTATATCATAAAAAGTATAAATTAAATAATTATGTTATAATAAAATTATATAATTAACCAATATATTACACGGAGGGTTTTATGAGCTTTAGAAAGGTAAAGGTAGTTGTAGATAGTACTTCATATATTCCAAAAGAAACTTTAACTGAAAATGATATATCAGTAGTGTCTTTAAATGTTTTGTTAAATGGAAAAAGTTATAGAGAAGTAGATTTAGAAAATGAATTTTTTTATAAGGAAATGAATGAATCAAAAGAAATACCAAAATCATCTCAACCAAGCGTTGAGGAGATAAAAGAAGTATTTACTAATATTGCAAAGAGTGGTTTTGATGTAGTTGGAATTTTTATATCTTCAAAAATGAGTGGTACATATTCAACAGCACACTTAGTTCGTGAGATGGTATTAGAAGAATATCCTGAGACTAGGATAGAATTAGTTGATTCTGAAAGTAACTGTATGCAGATGGGATTTTCGGCAATTCAAGCTGCAAGGGCTGCTAAGAGAGGAGAAAATATTGAAAGGGTTGTTGAAGAAGCAAAAAAGGTTATAAATACAAGTAAATTTTTGTTTGTTCCTGATACATTAAAATATCTAAAAAAAGGAGGAAGAATAGGTGGTGCTTCTGCATTATTTGGAACTATTCTTCAAATAAAACCAATACTAACAGTACAAAATGGAGAAACCTCTGTTTATGAAAAGGTAAGAACCAAAAAGAAAGCAGTTGAAGTGATATTAAAAAAGGTTCTTGATGATATGACAGAAAAAGGGTTAGGAGAGGTTATTGTTCATCATATAAATTGTGAAGAAGGTTTAGAACTTGCTAAAAGGCTTGAAAATGAATTGAAAATACCAATTAAAATACAATCAATAGGTGCTACAATAGGGCTTCATGTGGGACCAGGCTCAATAGGAGTTGCTTATTATACAAAGAAATAAGAAAAACATAACTTAAAATTATGAAAAAGTTAAGAAATAGGGGGTACTATATAATTAAAGAATAAAATATGAAAGAGGGGTTCATATTGTGGAATATAAAAATTTGGGAGATAAAACTTCGTATAAAAATGTAAAAGAAAGAATTTATGGACTTACAGAAGAAGAGGTAAAAGAAAGGGTAAAAAAAGGAGAAGTAAATATTATACCAGATGCTCCATCAAGAACTTTACCTCAAATTTTAAGAGCAAATTTTTTTAATTTGTTTAATGCATTAAATGTAGTGCTAGCAATAATATGCATTATAGCAGGTTCTCCTAAGAATGCCATATTTGCAGGAGTAATCATAGTTAATAGTATAATAGGGGTAATTCAAGAACTAAATGCTAAAAAAACATTAGAAAAGCTTTCTGTGATAAGTATGGCTCATACTAATGTTCTTAGAGAAGGAAAAATAAAAGATATATTAATTGAAGAATTAGTGAAAGATGATGTAATTTATCTAACAGCAGGATGTCAAGTTTTAGCGGATTGTACTCTTATTGAAGGGGATGAACTTGAAGTAGATGAATCAATGCTTACAGGAGAAGCAGAACCTGTTAATAAAAATAGTAAAGATGAAATATTATCTGGAAGCTTTGTGGTAGCAGGAGAAGGCTATGCAAAAGTAAGTAAAGTAGGAATAAATACATATTCATCTCAATTAGCAAATGAGGCAAAGAAATTCAAAATAATAAATTCAGAACTACAAAACTCAATAAATAAAATAATGAAAATCTTAGTGTGGTTTATAATTCCTTTAGGTGTAGGATTAACAATAACTCAAATAGTTTCAAATTCAGGTGGTTGGCGAGATGGAGTAATTGGTGTAGTTTCTGGAATAACAGGAATGATACCAGAAGGTTTAGTTTTATTAACAAGTGCAACATTTATAGTATCTATAGTGAAGTTGGCTCAATATGATACTTTAGTTCAACAACTTTCAGCAACAGAAATTTTAGCAAGGGTAGATGTTTTATGTGTAGATAAAACAGGTACAATTACAGAAGGAAAATTAAAGTTATCAGAAGTAAAACTTTTAGGAGAATATAAAAAAGAAAAGGTAGATGAAATTTTAGCAGCAATAGCTAATAATCTTCCAAGTAAAAACCCAACACAACAAGCTATTTTAGATGTATATTCCAAAGATTCAGGTTTAGTAGTAAAAGAAAAAATACCATTTTCCTCAAGAAGAAAATGGGGTGGAATTGTTTTTAAAGACTTAGGTTCTTGGGTAATGGGAGCTCCAGAAATATTGCTTAGAGATAAATATAATGATATAGTTGATGAAGTTGAAGATTATGCAAAAAAAGGAATGAGAGTTCTTTTATTAGCTAAGGTAAATCAAGAAACATTAAAGCATGGAATAAAAACACCAGTTGAAACAGTTGCCTTAATTCTTATAGAAGATATTATTAGAGAAGAAGCACCAGAAGTTATAAAATTCTTTAATGATGAGGATGTAAATTTAAAGGTTATTTCTGGAGATAATCCAGTAACAGTATCATCTGTAGCAAAGAGAGCAGGAATAAAAAATTCAGAAAACTATGTAGACGCAAGAACATTACCAACAAAAATAAAAGAATTATCAGAAGTAGTAGATAATTATACAATTTTTGGAAGAGTAACACCTCATCAGAAAAAAGATATAGTAAAGGCTCTAAGAAAAAATGGTCACACAGTTGCAATGACAGGTGATGGAGTAAATGATGTTTTAGCATTAAAAGAATCAGACTGTGGAATAGCAATGGCTAATGGCTCAGAAGCTACAAAAGCTGTAGCTCAATTAGTATTATTAAATTCAGATTTTGGCTCATTACCAAAAGTAGTTGCAGAAGGAAGAAAGCAAATACACAATTTAGAAACAGTAGCAGAATTATTTTTATCAAAAACAATATTCTTTGTATGCTTAGCTTTAATAATATCAATAATAAGACTTCCTTATCCACTTCTTCCAATACAATCATCATTAGTAGGAAGCTGTGCAATAGGAATACCAGCATTATTTCTAGCACTTTTACCAGCAAAAGAAAGAGTAGAAAAGGGATTTTTAAAGAGGATATTAATTACAAGTGTGCCAAATGGAATAATAATGATGGCCTTTGTATTATTAGGATATATAATAACATATATGTCTGGAGCAAGTGTAGAATACTCACGCTCAGTAGCTTTATTAACATTTATGGGAATAAGTCTTCTTATATTAGTAAGAGTATCAGCACCTTTAACAAAATTTAAATTTACATTAGTATGTACAATGATATCATTTTGTGCAGCATGTTATGTAATTCCAATAGGAAGAAATATATTTTCTTTAGTAAAAATAAGTATTAAACATTGGTTATTAGTATTAATTTTAGTATTAATTGCTGGAGCTTTAATATTTATAAGAGGCTTAATTGTTAAAAAACATTACTTTAATAAAAAGAAAAACTAAAATAGTATAAAAAATAGGTAAGCGTAAAAAAATTTCTGCCTAGTTAATGAGTTTTTAACTTGCTAAAATTACAGATATAAATTTTAAAAAAGGAGTGAACTGTAATGGCAAGTAAA
>CACZYK010000123.1 GCA_902785295.1 uncultured Clostridium sp. | reverse complement strand
CTATAAAGTTAGCACAAACTATACCTTGGATTTTAGGTATCTTTGAGTATATTTACTCACATTTGAATATGTTTTTAACAACTATTTATCATCTCCTTTGTAAATATTTCAATTTTATATTTTCCAATAATAAAAAATTTTATTCCTATTTACCAAAAAAGAATTGTATATAATAAATAAAAATCTATTATATACAATTCTTTTTTGTCTATTAATAATAAATTATATTATTACTTACTATTTTCAATTATTTTACTAGCTTCATTAGGTGGAACCTCTTCATATCTTTCAAAGCTCATATCAAAATTTCCTCTACCTTGAGTTATTGACCTTAAGTCAGTAGCATACTTAAACATCTCTGCCATAGGAATTTCTGCTATTACCTTTTGATTAACTTCTCCATCAGGCTCCATTCCTAAAACTCTGCCCCTCTTTTTATTTATGTCTGTAATTATATCTCCCATATAATCATTAGGAACTACTATTTCTGCACGCATTATAGGTTCTAATAATATTGGATTTGCTTCTTCCATACCTTTTTTATATGCTAGTGATGCTGCTACCTTAAATGCCATTTCAGAAGAGTCAACTGGATGATAAGAACCATCATGTAAAGTAGCTTTTAATCCAATAACAGGATATCCAGCAAGTACCCCCTTGTTCATACATTCCTTTAAGCCTTTCTCAACTGCTGGTATGAAGTTTCTAGGAACAACTCCTCCCACTACCTTATCTACAAATTCTAAGTCTTGTTCACCATCATTTCTAGCTTCAAATAATATCTTTACATCTCCATATTGACCGTGTCCTCCAGATTGTTTTTTATGCTTTCCTTGAACATCTGCTTTTCCTTTTATTGTTTCTCTATAAGGAACTTTAGGAGTTTGTAAATTAACATCTGCACCAAATTTAGATTTTAATTTAGATGCAACCACTTCTAAATGAGTTTCTCCCAAGCCTGATATTATTATTTCTGCATTTTCAGTATCTCTTGATAATGTTAAAACAGGATCTTCTTCTAATAATTTAGTTATTCCTAAAGATATCTTTTCTTCATCACCCTTATTTTTAGGAATTGCAGCCATTGATAAATTAGCTTTAGGGAAATTTATCTTATCAAAGACAATCTTAAAATTACCATCACATAAAGTATCGCCTGTAGATGTGTATTGCAATTTAGCAACAGCTCCTATATCTCCTGCAACTACTTCCTTTGTAGGAATTTGATTTTTTCCTCTCATAAAAAATACATTTGCAAGTTTTTCAGGTTTATCTTTATTTGAATTTATAACATCAACCTCACCATTTAATTTTCCTGTAATAACTCTAAATAATGAGATTTTCCCTACAAAAGGATCAGCTATTGTTTTAAATACAAATGCTGAAAAAGGTTCTTTCTCATTTAATTTTAAAAATACTTCTTCATTAGTATTTAAATTTTTTGCCTTTTGTGGAATTGCATATTTAGGTGAAGGAAAACATTCAACTATATCTTCAAGTAAAGTATTAATACCTATTGCTTTAATAGCAGACCCACACATTACTGGTGCAATATCACCTGATGTACATCCATTTATTAATCCTTCATAAATTTCTAAGTCAGTTATTTCTTCATCATTAAAATATTTATCAAGTAAAACCTCATCAGTTTCAGCCACAGCTTCAGTTATCATTTTTTTACACTCATCTATCTTATCCACTAATTCTGGTGGAATTTCACCTACTTCCATTTTTTTAGTTTTAGGATTATAAATACGTGCCCTCTTAGTTATAACGTTTACAACACCTCTAAAATTATCTTGCTCTCCAATTGGATATTGAATAGGCACTGCACATTTACCAAAATGCTCCTTAATATCAGCTAATACTTTCTCAAAGCTAGAATTTTCTCTATCCAATTTATTTATGAAAAATGTTCTTGGAAGCTTTATTTTATTGCAATAATCCCATGCTTTTTCTGTACCTACTTGAACTCCTGATACTCCACATACAGTAATTATTGCTGTATCAACAGCTCTCATTCCTTCAATACATTCTCCTAAAAAATCAAAATATCCTGGAGTATCTATTACATTAATTTTAATTTTTTGAAATTCAAATGGTAATACAGAAGAAGATAATGATATTCTTCTTTTCTTCTCTTCTGCATCAAAATCTGATATGGTTGTTCCTTCATCAACAACACCTAACCTATCTATTGTATCAGAACAAAATAATAATGCCTCTGCTAATGAAGTTTTTCCAACTGCACTATGTCCTAAAATTCCTATATTTCTAAGATTGTTCATATTATAATCCTTCATAATTTAATGTCAAAACATTAAGTACACTTAAGCTTTGACTTTCACCTGCCTTTCTCCTCATTTTATATAATATTTTATTAAATATTATGTTTTTTTAGTCATTTTAGTACTATAAATATTTACTCTTATAATATTCTATATAAAATCTATAACTCCTCTAAATTTAACTAAATTTTCTGAATTTTATAAAAAAAGAGGTTGAATATATTATTTTAATCTTCTACCCTGATAGTTCTAAGTTAGAATAAAATAATTTCCTAATAATTCAAAAAAAGAAATCCTCTATTTCAAGGATTTCCTCTTTTTTATATTTTCATATATGGATATAATACTTATGCCTATAATTCCACCTATGCTGTCAATAAATACATCTCTTATCATTCCAGACCTTCCTGGAACAAATAATTGATGTATTTCATCTGTACATGCATATAAAATCATATATAACAATGAAAATATTTTTGCTTTTTTAGTATGGGAATATAAAATTACTACTCTAAAAATTAATATATATAATATTAAATATTCTGTAACATGTGCAGCCTTTCTAACAATAAAGCTTGCAAGATTTTTTATGTTATCACTTAATTGAAGACCAAGAAAGTTTAATATACTTAATACTAAATCACTTTGTTCTTGAGATTCATCTCCAGATTGACTTGACATATAAAATATGAAGCACATCCACAATATAAGCATTACCCATCTTAATAAATGTTTCTTATTAACCATTTTTTCTCCTTGTTATATTTTATTCATATTTTACTACTATATTATATATTATTATATTGCATTTTCTACCTTTGTTCTACTATATATTTATTTATATATGCTATAGATTCCTCAAATATTTCCTGTGCTCGCTCCATTTGTTCCATTTTTATTTCTAAATTACAAACTTTTTGCTCTACTTGATACATTAATTCTTTTATATCATGTAGTAATTTAGCTTCATAAGAAACCTGAATGCCATCAACATCTACATAAACTTTTTCTGGTGGTGCTCCACATTCAGTACATTTTGCATATAATCCTTCACCTTTTGAACCATAAAATAATTTAAATATATTATTATTACATTTAGAACAACTTGGTAACATTATAAAATCTTCTTTCTTTATATCAAAGTAATAAATACTACCACACTCTTTACAAGTAGCCTTTAACCTATTATCTACACTCTCAATATAAAATCTATTTCCTGAACATTTATTTTTAGTACATACAACTGTTCTAATCATAAAAATTTATCCTCCCTAAACTTTTGAATCTGTTATCTTATCTATTTTTATGCTTAGTTTATATGTACTATTCTTCTATTTTATCTAAAAAGCAAAGTGAATATACTGTTTTGTTCTTTTGCTATGTTAGCTCCAAGTTAAGACAATATAATTTTCTTATAGAAAAAAGAGTCATGATTTTTATCATGACTCTTTGGTGGAGATAAAGGGATTCGAACCCTTGACCCCCTGCGTGCAAGGCAGGTGCTCTCCCAGCTGAGCTATACCCCCAAAAATGGTGGACCTTCAGGGAC
>CACZYK010000122.1 GCA_902785295.1 uncultured Clostridium sp. | reverse complement strand
AAATAAAGGAAAGCTTATTGAAAATTGTACAATTGATGAATTAAAAGAAAAATATAATAGTAATGATTTAGAAGAGGTTTTTGTAAATCTTATAGGAGGGGAAGAGGATTATGAGTAATTTCTTTACAATATTGAAAAAGGAACTAATAGATATAATAAGAGATAGAAAAACATTAGCTTTTACAATACTTCTTCCAATTCTTATTTATCCCGTATTATTTAAAATAATGTCTGTTACAATGCAATCTAGTCAAGAGGATGCAAAAAAGGAAATTAATGTAGTTATTAATGGAGACAAAGATTCAGAGTTAGGAAAGCTTTTAACTTCACAGGAAAATATAAAAGAGCAAAATTATGATGATCCTAAAAAGGCTTTAAAGGATGGAAAACTTCAGCTTATAATAAATATTCCAAGTAATGTTGATGAAGAAATAGAAAATGGAAATAGTGTAGATTTAGAAGTTCTTATAGATGACCAATCAGAAAAATCCACAATAGCAGGAAGTATTGTGGAAAGTTTAATTAATGATTATAGTAAGTCAATAGTAGAATCTAGGCTATCAGAATTAAATGTTGACTCAAAAATTTTAAACCCTATAAATATAGAAACAAAATCTGGAATAAATGAAGATGGAACAAATAACTCAAATGCAAACACAATTTTAGGAATGATTCCTGCCTTGATTGTTATAATGCTTTTGTCACCAACTCTGGGTCTTGCAGCAGACTTAGGAGCAGGGGAAAAGGAGAGAGGTACATTTGAACCACTTCTTTCAACCTCAGTTAATAGAAATTCAATACTTTGGGGAAAAATCACAACAATTTCAATTATATCAGTTATTGCTTTATTATTAAGTATGGTATCTTTATTTGTGTCTTTTAAAGGTTTTGTAAATTCAGCAACTGAAGGGTTAGGAGAAAGTATAAATCTTAATATAGATATAATAACTATTTTATTTATAATTTTATTTTGCATTTTTATTATAATTTTTATAAGTACTCTACAAGTTGTAATAAGTATTTCTGCAAGGTCAACAAAAGAAGCTAATACTTATCTTTCAGGACTTATAGTGCCTATTATGATTTTAGCTTTTATACCAATGTATATGGATGTTAAAAATATAAGTATGTCATTTTTAAATATACCAATAATAAATTCTATATGTGTTATGAAAGAAGTTATGATAGGAATTTATAACACAACTCATATATTAATAGTGCTAGCTTGGCATATATTTTATGTAGTTTTAGCATTAATAATTGCAAAAATACTATTTTCAAGAGAAGAGCTTATATTTAGAAGCTAGGTTTTTTTATTTATTTTTTGTTATTGTATAAAATTTCATATACTTTTTAATTAGCTGTTTGATGTTTTTTTATATTAAAAATAAGGAAACATCAAACTTATTTTTTATGGATTATACATATTATTTACTTGAATAAAAGACATAAAGGAAATATAATGTTTGTTATATTGTTTTACATTTAATTGAATAAAACTATAGAAGTGAGGTAATTAAAAAATGGAACTTAGTTATTTAATAATAAATGTACTTAAGAAATATTCAAGTAAAGAAAAAACAAGTGAAACTAAACCTTTAACAAGAAAGGAAATAACAAAGAGGTTACAACAAGAATATCCTGATGAAGAAATTACAGAAAAGAAAGTAAGAAATGCATTAAATACAATAATTAATTATGAATATTTCTTTGCTGATAGTAAAAAAAGTATTTGTTATAAAACTTATGGAGGAAAAAATCAAGAACGTCATACTGATTATTATTATAATAACTTAATTTCAGATGTTGAACTTAAATTTTTGATTGATTCAGTACTTTATTCTAAAATTTTCAATAATTCAACTGCCAAGGATTTGGCAAGAAGGATTCAAGGTTTATCTGGAAAAAACTTAAAAGATATTACAAACTATGCAAATGATGCATTTGGTAATCAAAGGTATACACTTGAAACCAATGTTATTCAAAATATAGATATTATTTTAAAAGCTTCTAAAGAAGAAAAGTATATTAAATTTCAGTGGAATGTATATGGGGTAGAGAATGGAAAAATATCTTTAAGGAAAAAAGGTGGTTATCGTACAGTAAAACCAATAAATTTAATTCTTGATAATGGAAGATATTTTCTTTTAGCTCAGCATTTAAAATCTGAAAAGATATATACATATAGTGTTGACTTAATGACTAAAGTAAAAATGTTAACTAATGTTCAAAATGATGGTTTTAAAAATGGAAATATAGAGAATAATTTCAAACGAGCACAATATATTTTGCAACATCCATATATGATGGGAGGGGAAGAAAAAAAATATAAAATTAGGGTTCAAAAAAATTATCTTTCTCGACTAGTGGATGACTTTTCATATGAAATTAAGATTAGTCCTTATTCAGAAACAGATACAACTGTCGATGTTATAGTGTATGCTTCTCGCAAAGGTATTTTATATTGGTTGCTTCAGCATTATGATATAGCAGAATTAGTAGAAAATAATGATAAGGAACTTGAAAAGGAACTTAGTGATGCAGTAAAAGAATTATATGATAAATATCATAAAATAAGAGAAATTTAAAGACATCGCCCTGTCAGGGCGATGTCTTTTGCTATTATAAAGATGTAAGGATAACAATTTAAAAGGAGATGAGATAAAAAATTGTATATATAAATCAATAATATAAATAGTAAATAAAAGACAAAATATTGTCCATAATGACTTAATATGATGTGTTAATATTTATGTATGTAAAATTGGAATATGGTTAAAGTCTGGACAAACATTGATAGTAATTGCATAGGGGGAAAGAAATGATGAATCAAGATAAATATATAGTGCGAATTTTTAAAAAAGTATTTTCAGAAGGCAGTAATCGCTATTGGTTTGATATTCCAAAATATATTAGCATTAGAGATTCCCTTTCTTTAAATGCTACACAAATGAAAAACAAGGTTGAACTTGCTGAAGAAGATCAAAGTAAACAAAGAAGTGTGAAGAGTATTATAAGAGTAAATAAATTTTGCGAAGGCGATGTTGCTAGTTTAGATGGAAAAGATCAATCAGTAACTATTGAAACCATAAAAGTTTTAGGAAAGGCATTATGCAATGATGAATATGCTTTTTTAATTCTTATAGAACCACAAAATATTTTACAAACTATGGAATTGCTTGACAATATTGTTGGGAAAAGTGATTTAAAGTATATTTATAGTCTTATGAATAAGATTATCTATGAATTAGAGTCTTCTTCCTATTATTCATATAAGCCAGGAACAGAGGAAGATGGTTCTAAGTATTATGATGAAAGGTTACAAAGAATAAGAGAGGAAATAGATAGTCGTTTTTGGAATAAGAAGGATATAAGAAAAAAATTATATCGCATTGTTGAAGAAGAGGAGGAACTAATAAAAAGTTATAGTATTCCAGGAGCACCTGAACGTTGGATAAAGTGTAATCCTAAGATAAAGTTTTTTGATTGTGTGTTTAATTTTATAGAAGATAATCCAGAATTATATGAAAAAATAAAGAGTGGCAAATTGTTAACTGAAGATGGCTTAATAGTTAAATTTAATTTCTGCCCAACTAAAGAAGAATGTATTGCAAGAAAAGAATATTTTGAAAATATAGAAGAAAAAAATAAAAGTGGTAATTTAAATTATTCTATAGATAGATTGTATCAAAATGAGCTTGCAAACACCTTAGTAAATGTGTTTAAAAATGATTTTAATGTATTATACTATAATTGTGCGTTTTCAATTACAAAATTTTACAGTTAAATAAAAAGTAGGATTCTAAGCTAACTTTAATGTTTCAAAAATTTCATTTATTGATG
>CACZYK010000121.1 GCA_902785295.1 uncultured Clostridium sp. | reverse complement strand
TTTGCTTATATTTCTCCCATCATAATATACTAAAGTTCCAACATCAATACATTTCTCATATAATTCAGCATCTGGTACACTAATTGTAATCTTTTCATTGGTCTCATTATCTTGTAATACAACATCAACACAATATTTTTCACCTTCAGGAAGCTCTTCACACCCAAAATCTTGCTCTGTAATATCAATAACTGTATAAGTTTTCATGAAATCCTCCATTTATATTATTTGTAAACTAATAATTGTTATTTTAGCATAACATAAAGATGATAACAATAAAACACAATTATTGTTTTTAAGTATTTACAAAGAGGTCTATTAATGATAGACTTAAAGTATAAATAAGGTCTATTATGGATAGACCAAGGAGGTTTTAATATGAAAAATTATAAGTTAGCAGAAACTGAAATGAAATTTGCTGAAATAGTGTGGGAAAATGAGCCAATAAAATCTGGTGAATTAGTTTCAATATGTGAAGAAAAATTAAATTGGAAAAAGTCTACCACATATACAGTTTTAAAAAAGCTATGTTTAAGAGGAATATTAGAAAATAATAACTCAATAGTAACCTCTCTTATTTCTAAAGATAAATATTATAAATTTAAAAGTGAAGAATTTATTGAAGATACTTTTGATGGCTCATTGCCAAAGTTTTTAACTGCTTTTATGGGTAATAAAAAACTAAGTAAAAAACAAGCAGAAGAGTTAAAACAATTAATCGATAGCTATGAGGAGGAATAGTTATGGAAGAATTGTTTTTAAAAGTTTTAAAAATGAGTATAACTTCTTCTTATGTAATACTTTTTGTAATATTAGTAAGATTTTTATTAAAAAGATTTCCTAAAATATTTTCTTATATGCTATGGCTAGTGGTTTTGTTTAGGTTGATTTGTCCAGTTTCTTTTGAAAGTAATATAAGTTTAATTCCTAAAAGTAATTCCATAATATTAGAAAATGATTTTGTTAATGAATCTTCAATTAAGCATTATGTTGATAATATAGAAGATACTATTCAAAATTATAATAATATAGAAGAGAATAAGTCTATTGATACAAGTTCATTAAATATAATATCTCTTGTTTCTAAACTTTGGATAGTAATAATTATTTTTATGATATCATATAGTATTTTTTTAATGATAAAGCTTAAGAAGAATTTAAAATCTTCTATTCATATAAAAGATAACATTTACAAACTTTCTAATATAAACACAGCATTTGTTTTTGGTATTATTAAGCCAAAAATATATATTCCAAAAGGACTTTCAGAGAAACAAGAAAAATATATATTAGCTCATGAAATGGTTCATATAAAGAGAGGTGACTACTTAATTAAGCTAATATCGTATTTAGCATTAATAGTTCATTGTTTTAATCCACTTGTATGGCTTTCTTTTAAATTAATGTCAAAGGATATGGAAATGTCTTGTGATGAAAGAGTAATTAAAGAAATGGGAGTTAGTATAAAAAAGGAATATTCAAAAGCATTATTATCTTGTGCAAATAAAGAATCTTCATTAAAAGGATTGCCTATTGCTTTTGGAGAAGAAGACGTAAAGGGAAGAATTAAAAATGTTCTTAATTATAAAAAACCTAAAATTTTTATAACAATTATATTATCTATAACAATAATATCTATAATGTTAGTACTTATATTCAATCCAATTAAAGAGATAGATTCTGGTAGCATATCTAAAATCAATGAAGATAATATTAAAGAAAACATTATTAAAGTTGATAATATAACTGAGCTTAATGAAGATGAGTTTATAGAAAAGTTAGTTTATAATGCAGTAGATTCTAAAACACTAAATAAAAATAAGAATGAATTTATTATAATTGCTCCCAAAATATTTGGAAGTTATGAGGAGGAAAATAAGATAAAAATTTTTGCTAATATATATGTTAAACACTATATAATTAAGGAAAAAATATTAGAATTAAATATGGGTTCTAATATACCAACTGCCATAACCTATAGTAAGGATAAAAATGATAATTATGTTTTAGAGGAATATATGCAAGCAAGGGAAGGTTCTGAATTTTCATCTTCAATAGAAGAATTTTGTACTATGCCTGTATCAAAAAAAACTATAAATGGTTTAGCAGATGAAATAATAAATCAATATTCAGATGATGAATATTTTCAAACTTTAGAAAGAAAAAATTTAATAAAATATTTAAATGATAACAAGATGGAAGGTGTATCTTTATTAGAAAATTTTAATGGAAAAGAGCAACTAATTCCATTAACAGAATAGAAAGATATGTTTTTTAGATTTTTTATAATATACTTGCTTAGAAGTCACTTACTTGTCACTTTCAATATAATATAATCTTCTTGTAGTAAAGAAAAGGAGAGATTATATTATGGAAATACTAAGAGTTGAAAATTTAAGCAAAGTGTATGGAAAAGGAACTACGCAGGTAACAGCTTTAGATAATATTTCATTTAAGGTGGAAAAGGGGGAATTTGTAGCCATTGTTGGTGCTTCTGGTAGTGGTAAATCTACTCTTTTACATTTAATTGGAGGAGTAGATAGACCAACAAGTGGTAAGGTATTTATTGATGGAAAGGATATATATAAATTTAGTGATGATGAGCTTGCTATATTTAGAAGAAGACAAGTGGGAATTATTTATCAATTTTATAATTTGATTCCCATTTTAAATATAGAAGAAAACATAACTCTTCCATTAAACTTAGATAATAGAGAGGTTGATAAAAAAAGATTAGATAAATTAATTAATCTTTTAGGTTTAAATAATAGAAGAACTCATTTACCTAATGAATTATCTGGAGGACAACAGCAGAGAACTGCAATAGGTAGAGCAATGATAACAAATCCTGCAATTATATTAGCAGATGAGCCTACTGGAAATTTAGATTCTAAATCTAGTGATGAAATAGTTGAATTATTAAAAAAATCTAATAGAGATTATAATCAAACAATAATTATGATAACTCATGATATGGAAATTGCTAAATTTGCAAATAGAATTATTAAAATTGAAGATGGAAAAATTGTTAAGGAGGTATAGAAATGAAAATTCTTAACAAGTTAGCTATCAAAAACTTAAAATTAAATAAGAAGAGAACCATTGGAACACTTATTGGAATAATACTTTCAGTAGCACTTATTTGTGCAATTTCTAGTATGATGACAAGCTTTCAAAAAACATTAATTGAAAATGCAATTAATGAAACAGGATATTATCACATAATGTTATCTGATGTTAACAATAATAATATTAAGGAATTAGAAAATAACAGAGATATAAAAACTATAGATAAAGTAGGAAAAGAAGGATATGCTATACTTAATGGTAGTAAAAATAAATATAAGCCATACTTAAAACTATATTCTATGGATAATAATACCTTTAATGATTTAAAATTTAAATTAATAAAAGGAAAATTTCCTACTAATAATAAGGAAATAGTTATTAGTAATAGTATCATTAATAATGCAAAGGTTAATTATAAAATTGGAGACAACATTACAATAGATGTTGGTGAAAGAAGAACTCTTGATGATTATTCTCTTAAACCAACTAATCCTTATAATTCAGAGGATGAAAAGTTAATTAATACTAGTAATTATACTTTTAAAATTGTTGGAATAATGGAAAGGGCAGATATTAGCTTTGAAAGTTATGATGACCCAGGATACACAATAGTTACAAATGATATTGATACAGATGAAAAAGATGTATATATATCATTAAAGAATCCAAAGGAATACAAGACATCTATAAGTGAATAGAATTGTTAAGATGGGAAGCCTTTGCTTTTAGTGATTCTACTGTAACAATGCTATATTCAGTTGTAAGCATATTAATATTTATAATATTATTTACAAGCGTCTTTTGTATTAGAAATTCCTTTGCAATATCAACTACTGAAAAGATTAAAATGTATGGAATGTTATCTAGTGTAGGTGCTACTAAAAAGCAAATAAAGAAAAGTGTAATATTTGAAGGGATGATACTTGGGCTAATAGGAATTCCATTAGGAGTATTATTGGGCTTAGTTGCAGTATTTGTTTTGATAAAAATAGTTAATTTCTTTATGAAGGCAAGCATGATGATGGTATGATTTATATAAAAATAAAGGATATTGATAAAATAAATGAAGTTGAAGGAGAATTAAGTGAAGATTACTATTATGATGAAAATGGAAAAACTGTTTACACAGGAGAAAAGGTAGAATTTTTGCAAATACTAGCTCTTGATAGTAAATCTTTTGAAAGATATGTAAAGAAAATAGGAGTAGAATATGAGGATGTAAAGAAGAGTGGAATTTTATGTGATGACTATAAATATTATGACTCAAGTGCAGAAAAAGAAAAGATAATTAGAAGATATAAATATTCTAAAGATGATATAATAAAGGGAATATATAATGGCAGTGAAATAAATATAAAAGTTTGTGAAGTTTCTAATATAAGACCTTATGGTCTTGAAAATAATTATTATCAAGGAGGATATTTAATAGTAAATATTGATGAATATAAAAATATAAGCTTTATTCCTCCAATAATAATTTCTATAATATTTGTATTTGTGTTAGTATTCATAATAATGAAATATTCAATAAACAAGATAAATAAACAAAATGCCATAGAAACAATAAGAAAAGAGAATATATAAAAATAAGGGGCTTTAAAAGTCCCTTATTTTACAAAAAGAAGGTGATTTTATGATTTTGCTAATTGAGGATAATGAAAGTATTGCAAAAGCATTATTATATTCTTTAAATCAAAAAGGTTATGATATAGTTCATAAGATAAATGTAAAAGATACACTATCCTTTTTAGAAAAAGAAAAAGTAGAACTAATAATATAAAATTAATTTTAATGAAAAGATAAATATGATACTTACAAAAGTAAATGAAAGCTATCCTAATATAGAAAAAAATGAATTAATAGAAATCCTAAATAATGAAAAGGGTGATAGTGAAGATTTATTAAAAGAATATGGTATAAATTTAAATAAAGATTCATTAATATTAGAAAATGATAAATATTTTTCTGGGTTTTTAGTTTTAAATATAAGTGTTGTGAAATATAAGTGTTGTGTTAATTTTATCTTTAATATTAATTTTTATATTTATAAAATACAATAATTCAAAGGATAAAAAGCTATCAGAAATAACAAAATACATAGAAGAAATTAATAATAGAAATTATAAGCTAGATATAGAAGATAATACAGAAGATGAATTATCAATACTAAAAAATGAGATATATAAGGTTACTGTAATGTTAAAATAAAATTTTTTAATAAAGAAGAATATATTGATAAAATATTACAAGAAGCAGTTAAGAATGTATCTTTATTATGTGATTTGAAAAATATAAAAATAAATCTTAATGGAAATAAAGAAAGTAAAGTAAAATGTGATTTTA
>CACZYK010000120.1 GCA_902785295.1 uncultured Clostridium sp. | reverse complement strand
GGTTCCTACTACTTGTGGTGATGCTTTACTTGCTGTAAATGAACTTATTGTTGGTGCTACTACTTTTTCACTTACCACAAAATTCATTGTCTTTGTTACTACATTTCCATTACCATCTTTTACATCTACATATAACACTTTAGTTCCTACATAATTTGCATTCCAGATGGCTGTATTTGATGTTGAATAATCTTTTATAAGTGAAGAGTTTCCATTTGCTGTTCCCACTCTAAATCTATATTGTAATGTTCCTACTCCTGTTGCATTTGCTGTTAATGTTACTTGGGTTCCTGCTACTTGTGGTGATGTTTTATTTGTTGTAAATGAATTTATTGTTGGTTTTGTTTCAATTACATAATCTTTTAAATATTCATAAGTTACTGTTATATTTGATGTTTTATAAACACCTGATGCACTTGATGGTATAAATGAAAGTACATAACCATTTATTGTTTTTGGTGATGTTTCATAACTTTCTCCAACTTTTCCTGTTAATGTAGTACTAGATGATATTTCTTGATTTGTTTCTCCATCAATATATTTAACTATTAACATAAGTTACTGTTGTTGTTCCTGATGTAAATTTTCCTGATGCGTTTGATGGTGTTGTCTTTAAAGTATATCCATCTATTGTCTTTGCAGATGTTGTATAGCTTGTTCCTACTTCTCCAGTCTTTGTTGTTTGTGTTGCTATTGAATTTCCATCTTCATCTACATATTTAACTATTACTGTTCCTTCTTGTACTGGTTCTTCTATTGCTGACCAAGTTCCATTATCATATTGCATTCCACCCTTAACAACATATCCTGGTTGCATTGAAGCTGGTTCTTGACCCCATGTTCCGTTAAAGATTACTCTTACTGAATAATCATCTCCTGCTGCTTCACTTGGTTCATATCTATATACATACCAATCGCCTTCTTTAGTCATAGTAGTTCCAGGCCATGCTGGTCCTATAGTTGTTTCTGCAGTACTGTTTTCATAAACATAAATATTAGGTGCTGATGACCATTTACTACTTTTAGCTTTTATAACAATGTCATTTTTAGGCTTTTCTGCCATTGTATAAGTATATGTCTTGGTATCTACAGTTCCTTCTGATGATGTACCACTTACTTCTAAAGTTGTACTTTCTCCTACTGATAAACCTTCTCCTACTGTAATAGTATCTCCATTAGAGAATTTAGTTTTAGCTCCGCCATCTATTGAATAATATCCTGTTACACCTTTACTAGCACTTAAAGTAACTGTTTCTGCTTTATATATTTTTTTGCTTCCTGGATTTGCACCAATTGATGGTTTGCTTACTCCTGTTGATTCTAAAAGAACAACTCCATTTTCTCCAGCTGTTACTGCTACACTTCCACCACTTACTACATTCCACCACTTACTACATATTCTTGTCCAGTATAGTAATCTCTTACTCCATCTCCATCATTAAATACATCTCCAACTGATACTGTACATGGACCTGCTTTTCCTGGAAGAGATATTACAACCTTATCTTCTACACCATTTTTATTATAAACTCTGCTAAAAGTATAAGGTGAAGCTGATATTTGAGTATGAGTACCTGCACCTACTGCTAAGTGATTGCTTCTAAATTGTCCAACCTTTTGCCAGTTTGAAAGAATAGAATTATTCATTGAATCCCAGTTCATATTACTACGTGTTGGTTGCTTATCACTTGTTCCATCACCTTGTCTTCCTGATTCATCACCATAGTAAATTTGAACTCCACCAGGTGCAAGTAATAATGCTGTACCTGCATTAGCACTTCTAGCACCTAATGCTGTATCATGAGATGAAATATAGCTTAATACATTAAAATTAGAATTATTATTTATTGCACTAGCATATTGTGAATATACTCCTTCTAATGATGAACCTGTTTTTCCTTCATTTCCTTGGAAGGCAAAGTTAATCATTGAATCAAATCCACCTGTTGTATAGTAAGAATCATTTTCTAGACCATGTCCCCATGCTTCTCCTGTCATCCAGAAATCATCTGTCCATTGAGCACCTGGCTTATTTGGATTATTTTGTCTCCATTCCTTAAGGGCTTGTACACCAGCTTTCTTTAATTTACCCCATTCAGTAACATTTACGTGCTTAGCTGTATCACATCTAAATCCATCTACACCATATTCTCTTACCCAATCAGTAAGCCATTTTACTATGTATGTTGTAACACATTTTTGCATACCATAGTTTTGACAGAATTCATTTAATTCTTGTTCTTCTTGAGCTAACTTTGAAGCACTCCATTTTTTCTTTAAGATACTTGGCATTCCTGGGTCTGTAGTTCCCTCTGTAACAAAGTCTGGTAATCCATCTACACAAGTTTCAACTCCTGATGCTTCTGGTGCTTGATTAGAATATGCTGTAAATCTTCCTTGTGTCATTCTTACCCATTTAGAACCCCACCAGTTAGTTTCCCAATCTCCATTTTGTGCATCCATCATACCTTGAGAACCGTTTTGAGAAGCTTCTGCAACATAATCGTTGTACCATTTATATTGACTTTCTGACCAATCATAGTAAATTTCTTTCCAGTTAGAAGCTAACTTACCATACCCAAATTCATCTGCATCCTTTGGATTTGCATAACCAGCATGGTTCATAACTATATCAAACACAACTCTTATACCATGTTCATGAGCTGTATCTATGAAATTTTCTAAATCTTGAGCAGTACCCATATTAGAATCAACTTCAGTATAGTCTAAAACATAATATCCATGATAAGCATAATGCTTAAATCCACCTGCTGATAATGCACCATGAATTTGTTCGTAAGGTGCTGTTAACCATATTGCATTTACTCCTAAATTATCAAAATATCCATCTTCTATTTTACTAGTTAAACCTTTTAAATCTCCACCATGGAAATAACCTTCTTTGTTTTGATAATTTGCTATTGGACTTCCATTCTTATCTAAACCTCTTCCATAAGAATGGTCATTACTAGTATCTCCATTAACAAATCTATCTGTTACAACAAAGTACACACTTGCATTATCCCAAGAGAATGTTCTGTTTTCATCATAAGTAACCTCTCCATAAGACCCACCTTTTGGAGCTGAATAGCTTAATTCACCATTATCATCCATCTTAACTTTTAATACGTTTTCATCTGATTCAGAAGTAGAAGATGAATTACTAGATTCATTTGATATAGTTGCTGCACTTGCAAATGTACTACCAAACATACTAGTCAAAACTGTTAATGATGTAATTAGCTTTGTTAGTTTCTTTAGTTTCATTTAGAATCCCCCTTTTAATATTTATAAAATTTAACTGACTTGATAGTTGCTTTTTTGATATTACTATTAATGATAGCGTTATCACTTATAGTAAAACCTTTAATAAAAATTACTATCTCTTTATATATAATAATCTTTTTTTTATAAAATTTCAATATATTTATAAAAAAGTGTAAATTATTACTTTACTTTTTTATTAATAGGCTTATTTTCTAAAAAAAAGCCAAAAATATTTTAAAAACTAAAATACCTTTGACTTTTTATTTTTCTTATTATTTTATCTAAAAAATGAAAATAATCCTTTCTTCTTTTTCTTTATTTGAGAACCAATAAATTTAACCTCTTCATCATTTAACATCTTTATTGAATTTTCCTCAAAAATTTTATTATACTCATTATCAATATCTTTAATTCTTTCTAATGCTTCTGATATTCCAGTCTTTCTATTACTATCATTATGTGCATCAGAACCTATAAAACTATAAATTCTATTTTCTAAAAAGATTTCTGATGTTTTTTTAGCACTTTTTCCAAACCTTCCATTTATACTACCAGAATTCATTTGAAATAAAAAACCTTCATTTATGAAATCATTTATTTTTTCTGGATTATCCATAAAGGGTAGATATCTTTCTGGGTGTGCTAATATAGGAACTATTCCTTTTATTTGAATTTCATAAATTGTATCTATTACTTTATTTACATCAAACTTATTTAATGGTAATTCTATAAGCATATATCTGGTATCATTTATTGTGCCTATCTTATTTTCATTGTACCATTCTAATATATTTTCTTCATAATATATCTCTTGTCCACAAAATACTTCTATATTTATATTTTCTTCTTTTATCTTATTTTTTAATTTATAAACCATATCTTTTATTGATGAGTATTCTAAGTAATTAAACTCTCTACAATAATGAGGTGTAGCTACTATTTTTTTTGTTCCATCATTTGCAGCTTCTCTCAACATTTTTAATGTCATATCTATATCTTTTGAGCCATCATCAACCTTTGGTAAAATATGAGAATGAATATCTATCATTATAGCTTCCCCCTTTTTATTTTTTAATATTTCATTATTAATCTACTTTTCCAACTCCAGATAATACAATACCTTTATTATGATCTAATGCCCAACTTATTCCCCAATCATTTTGGAATATTAATAGATTTCTATCTTTAAGGTCTTTAACTTTCTTTGTATCTGAAGTAAGATTTAATGTTTCAGGATCTAAATTTTTATCTTCAATCCATCTTACATATCTGTATGGCAATCTTTCCATCTTTATGTCTACATTATATTCACTTTTTAATCTGTATTCTAAAACTTCAAATTGAAGCACACCAACAACTCCAACTATTATTTCTTCCATCCCTATATGAAGTTCTTTAAATACTTGTATTGCTCCCTCTTGCGCTATTTGTGTTACCCCTTTTACAAACTGCTTTCTTTTCATTGTATCTACAGGTCTAACTCTAGCAAAATGCTCTGGTGCAAAAGCTGGTATTCCTTCAAATTTAAATCTTTTTGATGGCATACATAATGTATCTCCTATTGAGAATATTCCTGGATCAAATACCCCAATAATATCTCCTGCATATGCTTCTTCAACAATTTCTCTATCCTGTGCCATAAACTGTTGAGGTTGTGCAAGCTTTATTTTCTTTTCCCCTCCTTGCATATGGACAACTTCCATTCCTTTTTCAAACTTGCCTGAACAAATTCTCATAAAAGCAATTCTATCTCTGTGAGCTTTATTCATATTTGCTTGTATCTTGAATACAAAAGCTGAGAAATTTTTATCAAAAGGATCAATTTCTCCCTTGCTTGAATTTCTTGGAAGAGGAGCTGTTGTCATCTCTAAGAAATGTTCAAGAAATGGCTCAACTCCAAAGTTTGTTAAAGCAGACCCAAAGAATACTGGTGTTAATTCCCCTCTTCTTACTTTTTCTACATCAAATTCATCTCCTGCTATATCTAAAAGCTCTATATCTTCCATAAGCTTGTCATGAAGTGGTTCTCCTAAGATTTCTCTAAATCTTTCATCATCTACACTTCCT
>CACZYK010000119.1 GCA_902785295.1 uncultured Clostridium sp. | reverse complement strand
GGAGTATTATAATGAAAATTTAAATAAGAAGTTGCTTGATTTAAGTAAAAATATTGATGATTTTGTATCTTTATCAAGAACAATATCTAGTTTTATAAAGGAAATAGATAAGGAGGTTATCCTTATAATAGATGAAGTTGATAAAAGTTCAGATAATCAAATTTTTTTAGATTTTTTAGGTATGCTTAGAAATAAATATCTAGATAGAGAAAAAGGAAGAGGAGTTACTTTTAAGTCTGTAATACTAGCAGGAGTATATGATATAAAGAATCTAAAATTAAAGCTAAGACCAGATGAGGAAAGAAAATATAATTCTCCATGGAATATAGCATTTCCATTTAATGTTGATATGAGCCTTCATAAAGATGGAATAAAGAATATGTTAGATGAGTATGCTTTAGATAAAAAATTAAGTTTTAATACTTCAAAAGTAGCAGAGTTTATTTATTTTTATACAAGTGGATATCCATTTTTAGTAAGTAGATTGTGTCAAATAATAGATGAAAATTTAGGAGCTTCTTGGACTGAAGAAAATATGATAATGGCAGTAAAACTTCTACTAGATGAGAATAATACTTTATTTGATGATTTGGTAAAAAATATAGAAAATAATAAAGAATTAAGAGAATATATGTTTAACTTAATAATGAATGGTTCAGGAAATAGATTCAATTTACTTAACCCTATTATAAATTTAGGAGTAATGTTTGGATATTTTAAAAATGAAAATAATACTGTTGTAATTTCAAATAGAATATTTTCGCAGGTCTTATATAATTATTTTTCATCATTATTAGAAGATAACAATGCAATGAAAAAGTATAACTTTAAAGCTGATTTTATTGAAGGTAATGGTCTTAATATTGAGAAAGTTCTTCTTAGATTTCAACAATTTATGAAAGAAGAATATTCATCAAAAGATGAAAAATTTCTAGAAACAAATGGCAGAACGTTATTTTTATCATTCATAACACCAATAATAAATGGTGTGGGTTATGCTTTTAAAGAAGTACAAATATCAGAAGAAAAAAGATTAGATGTAGTTATAACATATAATAACAATAAATATATAATAGAGTTAAAAATATGGCATGGTGAGAAATATCATGAAAGAGGTTTAGAACAACTTGCAGATTATCTTGATATTAATGGACAAAATAAAGGCTATTTATTAATTTTTAACTTTAATAAAGACAAAGAATATAAGAAAGAAGTAATCAATAATGCTAGAAAAGAAATAATAGCAGTATTTGTTTAGAATTTAAAAAAAGAGGAAAATTTAGTAAAATAGAATTGGTCAGATATTAAGCTTAAGAATACATTGAAAAAAATCCATTAAAGTATATCATGCTTTGGTGGATTTTTTTTATTATCATAAATATTAAATAGTTATTCATTAATTACTTTAGAATTACATTGACTCTAAAACTTTAATATGCTAAAATTAGTTCAAAAATGAACTATTCAAATATGAACTAATGGAGGTGATATTGTGAAATATAGAAGTATAGAATATGCATATAAAATTTTGCAAGTGTATGGAGCTTTATGTAAACCACTTTGTCAAGAAATTAAAATGCCACAAACAGCATTTGATATTTTAATGTTCTTAGCAAATAATCCACTTTACAATACTGCAAGGGATATTGTTGAGGTAAGAAAGATTAAGGCTAATTTGGTTTCCATAAATGTGGATAAACTTGTACAAGAAGGATTTTTAGAAAGACAATCAATTGCAAATGACAGAAGAAAGACAAGATTAATTTGTACTGAGAAAGCACAACCTATTATTGATAAGGGTCATAAATTACAAGAGGATTTTTTTGAAAAACTTTTTGAAAATATAGATGAAAATTCACGAATAATTTTTAATAAAACAATTGAAAATATTGAGGTTAATCTTGATAATCTTATGAAAGGATGTAAGTAAATATGGAAATATTATTAATAATTATAGTTACTTTTTTTGCAGGAATGGGTGCAGGCCTTGGTACAGGATTTGCTGGAATGAGTGCAGCAGCTGTTATAAGCCCTATGTTGATTACATTTCTTGATATGGATCCATATATGGCAGTTGGAATTGCATTATCATCTGATGTGTTGGCAAGTGCAGTATCTGCATATACCTATGGTAAAAATAAGAATTTAGATATTAAAAATGGTTTGATTATGATGTTTAGTGTACTTGTATTTACTGTAGTAGGAAGTTATGTTTCAAGCCTTGTGCCATCTACAACAATGGGAAAATTTTCGGTATTTATGACATTTTTGCTTGGAATTAAGTTTATTGTTAAGCCTGTTATGACTACCAAAGAAAAAATGGAGTCTATATCTCCTAAAAAAAGAGTAATACAATCAATTATATGTGGAATAATTATAGGTTTCATTTGTGGCTTTGTTGGTGCAGGCGGTGGAATGATGATGTTACTAATCTTAACTACAGTGCTTGGATATGAATTAAAGACAGCAGTTGGAACAAGTGTATTTATAATGACTTTTACAGCACTTACAGGAGCAGTTTCTCACTTTACTATTGGAGGAACCCCAAATTGGCTTGTATGGATATTATGTATAATATTCACTTTCATATGGGCAAGAGTTGCCGCTGTATTTGCAAATAAGGCAACACCAAAAACTTTGAATCGTGCAACAGGTATTATATTAGTTATATTAGGAATTGTGGTAATGTCATTTCAAATTTTAGCTTAAACAATTTATTATGCATTAAAGAAATAAGAATGAATTTCTCAAAAGAATAAATATTAAAGCACCTTTTTATTTGTGTTCACCTTTTTATTTGTGTTATACTAATTTATAAGTTATGTTAATTAAATATAAAAAAATAATTAGGAGTGAATACCATGCTTAATATATATTTTGGAGACATGAAAGATGTTATTTTTAATACATCAATTTATTTTAAAAATGTATACGAAGATGAATGGATTACAGATTCATTATCTGTAGAAATGATTGAAGATATAGATAATTCTAAAGTAATAGCAGGTGGTGTAATTGATAGCCCAGTTTTAGGAAAGATTCCACCTACTAGATTATCAGGTGGTGTTAAGACATTAATTCTTATAAATAACATACCAGATAAGGTGTTTAATGCTACAAATTGTGGTAATAACTGTGCTAAATGGCTTTTAAAGATTGCAGAACATAAGGATATTACAATTAATCTTCGTTATCTTATGGATTTTGGAGAAGAAAACTTTGACATTCGTATTATTAATACAAATCAAGTTGTACATTCTATGAAAGAATTAATTCCTATTGCAGTATTGTATGTATAGGTGGTGAATATATGAAAGGAAATGTAAGTATAACCATTCAAAATAACAGGACAAAATATGAATTTATTATAAGAAGAAATTTAACTATAATTAGAGGAGATAGTGCAACAGGAAAGACAACACTTATAGATATGATTAGGGACTATAATATGCTTGGAGAAGAAAGTGGTATTGAGCTTTCATGTGATAGACCATGTATTGCAATAGAAGGAAATAGATGGAAAGAACAACTTTTTGGTATAGAAAAAAGTATTGTTTTTATAGATGAAGGAAATAGATTTACTACTTCAACAGATTTCGCAGAAACTATTAAAAATCTAAAGGAAAATATGGAGGGCTAAGACAAATTTATCACGAAATTTTTCGTATTTATAATAGTAGTAATATTTCATATGATATTATACCAGATAAGATAATTACAGAGGATTCTAATTCAGGATTTCAATTTTTTAAGGAAGTATGTGCTAAGTCTAATATTCAATGTGTATCATCTAATGGAAAATCTAATATTTGTAAAACTATACTTCAAAATAGGGATATTTCACTTTTTATAATTGCTGATGGAGCTGCTTTTGGTTCTGAAATGGAAAAGGTAATGGAACTTGTAAGAACATTAAAAAATGTTATTTTATATTTACCAGAATCCTTTGAATGGTTGATATTAAAAGCTAATATCTTAAATGATAAACAAATAGTATCAATGAGTAAAGACTGGGGACAATATATAGATAGTAAGGATTTCTTTTCATGGGAACAATTTTTTACTTATCTATTGATTGAAAAAACAGCAGGAACTTATTTTCAGTATAGCAAAAAGAATTTAAATTCTGCGTATTTGAATGATTCAGTTAAAACAAAATTACTAAATGAATTGAAGCAAATAAATTTTGAAATTGATAAAAACTAATAAAGAAAATAGTTTTATAAGTACATTAAGTATAATATTAACTAAGTATATTTTTTAATAGGTGCATATATTAACTAAGTATATTTTTTAATAGGTGCATTTTTATAATTTAATTTCGTAGCTCCAAAAAAACTTTTAAAAATAATAAAATTTTTTTTGGAGCTTTATTATTATGGCAGTGTTTATTAAAAAATAGATAAAAATAATTGATTACAATTAAAAGATACTTAAAAATCTTCTAAAATCTTTTAATAACTAAGAATATCTAATTAAATTAAACTTTGACTTTCTTTGACCTTAATAATATAATGTACTTGTACAAAGAGATAAGGAATATTAAAGAGTTATAAAAAGGAGGTCTTTGTATTATGTTTGAATTAATGTGTTTTAGAAATATGATGGACAATGCAAATTCATCACTAAGTGGTTTCTTTGATAATTTCTTTAATGATGATTTAACAAATATGTTTAATATGGAGGATTCAATAAAAGCAGAAGTTAAAGAAACTGATGAAGCTTATTTGTTAAAAGCTGAAATCCCAGGAGTTAATAAAGAAGATTTACAATTAGATTATAAAGATGGCTATTTAACAATCTCAGCTGTACAAGATACTAATTTTGAAAATAGAAACAATAACTATTTTGGACAGGAAAGATGTTATAGACAAGTATCTAGAAGTTTTTATTTTGACAATGTTGAAAAAGAAAAAATTCAAGCTAAATTTCAAGATGGAATATTAGGTGTTGTTTTACCTAAGAAAGAAGTAAGTATAAATAATTCAAGTAAAATATACATTCAATAATATATTTAATTAATATATTTTTTTAAAGCATAGAGGAGGTTTTATTATGTTTGGTTTAGTACCTTTTAAAATTAACAATAATTTTATAGATTCAAAAAATGGATTTGATAGTATGTTTAAAGACTTTTTTGGAGATGAAATGAGTATGAAAAATTTAAGAGTAGATATTAGAGAAAAGGAAAATGAATATATATTAGAAGCAGATTTCCCAGGAATGAAGAAAGAAGATATAAATATTGATTATAGTAAAGGTTATTTAACAATTTCAGGTGAAAAGAAAACTGAAAAAGAAGAAACAGAAAAGAAAGAAAATTATATAAGAAAAGAACGTAGCTATGAAAAAGCATCAAGAAGCTTTTATGTAGGTGACATTAATAAAGATGAAATTAAAGCTAAATTTGAAAATGGTGTTCTTGAAATAACTATACCAAAAGAACAAAAAACAATACAAGAAAATAGCAGAATTGAAATTAAGTAATTTAATTAAAAAACAGTATACATGATTATTAATCATGTATGCTGTTTTTTTAACTTTATAATAAATTTATTTGTCAATATTTCGTATAATAAAAGTTATTATAAAAGAAAAACTTAATTATAAAAGAAAAAATAAAAAAAATGTTGAAAATATATTGAATTATCAGAAAAAAAGTGTTATACTGAAAACGTAATCAAGGAAAAAGAATACAACAATGTAAGCTTTTTAGAAGATTAAAAAAATAATACATAGCGTGTTACTGATTAAATCAGGCATTAGCTTAAGAAAATAGAATAATTTAATATTTGTTATATAACATGAATTTTAAAATAATTGAAAAAAGGTATAATTTTTTATAATTTAAATTTATTTAGAGATAAATTTGACTATATAGCAGGTATTATTTTATGAAATTTCTTAATGCTGATGCTTTTTTGTTTTGGTAACAGTAAATAATAAATAGGGGGGTACAAAATATGGTAGGAATTATTCTTGCTAGTCATGGAGAATTTGCTAAAGGCATATTGCAGTCTAGTGAAATGATTTTTGGACAACAAGAGAATGTAAAAGCTGTTACATTAATGCCTAGTGAAGGACCTAATGATATTAGAGCAAAATTAGAAGAAGCAATTGCATCATTTGAGAATCAAGATGAAGTTTTATTCTTAGTTGATCTTTGGGGTGGTACACCATTTAATCAAGCTAATACTTTATTTGAAGAGCATAAAGATAAATGGGCAATTGTAGCTGGTTTGAATCTACCAATGCTTATTGAAGCTTATGGTGCACGTTTTTCAATGGAATCTGCACATGAAATCGCAGCCTATGTTTTACAACCAGGAAGAGAAGGCGTAAAAGTTAAACCAGAAGAATTAGAGCCAAAAGAAGAAAGTAAAGCTTCTGAATCACCAACACAAGCATCTAATGTAGGAGCACCTGGAAAATTTGAATACGTTTTAGCACGTATTGATTCACGTTTACTTCATGGTCAGGTAGCAACTGGTTGGACAAAGGCAGTTAATCCTACAAGAATAATTGTTGTTTCAGATGCAGTAGCTAAAGACAATCTTCGTAAAAATTTAATACAACAAGCAGCACCACCTGGAGTTAAAGCTCATGTTGTTCCAGTTAGTCATATGATTGAGCTTGCAAAGGATGACAAACATTTTGGTGGTCAAAGGGCATTACTTCTTTTTGAAAATCCACAAGATGTACTTAGAGCAGTAGAAGGGGGAGTTCCTTTAGAGACTATTAATGTTGGTTCAATGGCTCATTCTCCAGGTAAAGTACAACCAAATAAAACACTTGCTTTTGACCAAAATGATATTGATACATTTATGAAATTAAAGAAAGCAGGACTTAAGTTTGATGTTCGTAAGGTACCAAGCGATTCAAAAGAAAATATGGATGAAATAATTAAAAAAGCACAACAAGAATTAAAGAAACAAAAATAAATCTAATTAGTTAGATAAAAAAGGGGGAGTAATAATTATGACTTTAAATATAGTTCAAATTATATTAGTTATTATTGTCGCATTTCTAGCTGGTATTGAAGGTGTTTTGGATGAATTTCAATTCCATCAACCAATAGTAGCATGTACATTGATTGGCTTAGTTACAGGTAACTTAGTACCATGTTTAATTTTAGGTGGTACTCTTCAAATGATTGCATTAGGTTGGGCAAATATTGGTGCTGCAGTTGCACCAGATGCAGCATTAGCATCTGTTGCATCAGCAATAATATTAGTTCTTGGAGGACAAGGTAAAGAAGGAGTTTCTTCAGCAATTGCAATTGCAATTCCTTTAGCAGTTGCAGGATTATTATTAACAATTGTATGTCGTACAATAGCTACAGCATTTGTACATTTTATGGATGCAGCTGCTAAAGAAGGAAAAATAGGACTTGTTGAAATGTGGCAAGTAGCTGCTATTTGTTTACAAGGTATACGTATAGCAATTCCAGCAGGATTAATATTAGCAATCGGAGCTGGTCCAATTACTAAATTACTTAATGCTATGCCTGATTGGTTAACAGGTGGTTTATCAATAGGTGGTGGAATGGTTGTAGCTGTTGGTTATGCAATGGTAATCAATATGATGGCAACAAAGGAAGTATGGCCATTCTTTGCAATTGGTTTTGTATTAGCAACTGTTACAGATATTACACTTATAGGACTTGGTGCAATAGGTTTAGCTTTAGCATTCATTTACCTAACACTTTCTAAACAAGGTGGTTCAGGTAATGGTGGAAATTCAAATGTTGGTGACCCAGTAGGGGATATCATTGACAAATACTAAGGAAGGAGAGGAACTTAAAATGGCAAAAGATTTAAAATTAACAAAAAAAGATAGAATTTCTGTTTGGATACGTTCATTTTTCCTTCAAGGTTCTTGGAACTATGAAAGAATGCAAAACGGTGGTTGGGCATTTGCAATGATTCCAGCTATTAAAAGATTATATAAGACTAAAGAAGAACAGTCTGCTGCATTAAAACGTCACTTAGAGTTTTTTAATACTCATCCATATGTAGCTTCACCAATACTAGGTGTAACATTAGCATTAGAAGAAGAACGTGCAAATGGTGCACCAGTAGAAGATGTAACTCTTCAAGGTGTTAAGGTTGGTATGATGGGACCTTTAGCAGGTATTGGAGACCCAGTTTTCTGGTTTACTATTAGACCAATTTTAGGAGCATTAGCTGCTTCTCTAGCTATAAGTGGAAATATTCTTGGACCAATTATTTTCTTCCTTGGTTGGAATATTATACGTATGGCATTTACATGGTACACAGATTTATCAGGTGGAGTATTGCAAGATATTACAAAAGGTGCATCTATTTTAGGTATGTTCATTCTAGGTTCATTAGTTAATAGGTGGGTATCAGTTCAATTTACCCCAGTAGTATCATCAGTTACATTGAGTGAAGGTGCATACATTGATTGGAGTAGCCTTCCAGCAGGAGCAGAAGGTATTAAACAAGCTCTTTTACAACAAGCAGCTGGCTTGTCATTAACTAGTGAGAAGGTTACAACATTACAAAGTAACTTAGATTCATTAATTCCTGGACTTGCAGGATTGTTAATTACATTTGTTTGTATGTGGTTACTTAAGAAAAAGGTATCTCCAATTATAATCATTCTTGGATTATTTTTATTAGGTATTGTTTTCCATGTAATTGGTTTAATGTAAGATTTTTTTATTAGCCTAGGCTTTTTGCCTAGGCTTTTGTTAATAGGGTAAATTAATTTTAACCTGATTTTTCAATATTTGATAGTAATATATTTAGAGTATATAATGAAAATAAATGTGCATATAAGTAGAAAGGAGAGGCTATATATGATTCAATCACTTAATACAAAAGTGGATTTAGTAATGGATTCAACAGCTTTTACAGGAGTTTCAGATTATGGAAAGGTCATGATTGGTGACAAGAGTTTTGAGTTTTATAATTCTCGTGACCCACGCAAAAATATTCAAATTCCATGGGAAGAAGTTGACTATGTTATTGTATCTATAATACTAAAAGGAAAATGGATTCCAAGATATGCAATTAAAACTAAAAAAAATGGCACATATACCTTTGCATCTAAAGAAACAAAAAAAGTACTTCGTACTATTAGAAATTATGTTGGACCAGATAATATAGTTCGTTCTCTTAGTTTCTTTGAAGTAGTAAAACGAGGAGTAAAGGCAATATTTAAGAAAAAATAAAAAAGGAAGAGAATTTATGAATATAGAAGTAAATAATAAGAGTTTTGAAATAATTAAGTTATTAGGAAAAGGTAAGGGAGGATATTCCTATCTTGTAACTGATGGAAACAAGAAGTATGTAGTAAAAAAAATTCATCATGAACCATGTAGCTATTATCAATTTGGTAATAAGATTCAATCAGAAATAAATGATTACAAAAGATTAAAGAAGATTGGCATTGATTTACCTGAAATGTATGATATAGATATTGAAAGAGAACATATTTTAAAAGAATATATAGATGGTGATACTATTTTTGATATGGTAAATAATAATATTGATGTAACTAACTATATTATTCAAGTAAAAGAAATGTGTAAAAAATTATATGCTGAAAATACTAATATTGATTATTTCCCAACCAATTTTGTTCCACAAGATGGTAAATTATATTATATAGATTATGAATGTAATGATTACATGGAAGAATGGAATTTTGAAAACTGGGGAATTAAATATTGGAGCAAAACAAAAGAATTTATTGGGTATGTTAATAAAGAAATAGTTAAAAAATTCTTTAAAGAAGGCTATGAAAATCATAATTATGATAAAGTAATGAGTATTGTGGCAGATAATTATATTGATAATAGTCCAGCAGGTGCTAGAAGTAATAAAGATGCTGTAGAAATCTTAAAAATAATAGAAAATACATTTACAGATTTAAAAATAGATATAATGGATATCTTTGAAGAAAATAATATGGTAGCAACAAGAGTTAAATATTCTGGAATACATTCAGGCGAATGTATGAAAATTGAAGCAACAGGAAAAGCAATTACTTTTGAAGCATTAGAAAATTTTAAACTTCAAGATGGTAAGATAATTGAATCTTGGGGATATTGGCCAGATATGGAGATTAAGAAAAAATTAGAAGAATAATCTTTCAACAAGTAAAATAAAAAAATATGCTCAGAAGTCCATATAAGAGAATGAAAAAAAGAAGTATATTTACCAATATGTTAAAATAAAAGAGAAGTATATACTTGATGGAGGAAATATATGACAAGTAAAGATGTGTTAGATATAATACAAAGTGGAGAGAACTTTTATATAGAATTTAAAGAAGAAAAAGTTAAAGCAAAAGATTTAGGAGAAGAAATAGTTGCATTTGCAAACTCTGAAGGTGGAACTATATTAATTGGAGTCTCAGATGATGGTAATATAACAGGTATAACAGATAAAAAAATAGAAGAAACTATTATGAATATTTGTAGAAATAATGTTGTTCCTAATATTATACCAAGCTTTGAATATGCTATAATTAATGATAAAAAAATAGTTATATTGGGAATTCCTAAAGGTTTAAGTAAGCCTTATTCAACTGTTGATAATAAATATTATATTCGAGTTGGAACAACAAAAAGAATTGCCTCCAGAGAAGAATTATTAAGACTATTTGAAGGTAATGGAAGTTTACATTTTGATATTTCACCTGTAATAAACACATCAATTAAGGATTTAAATTTAGATGTTATAAGAGATTATTACTTAAAATACAATGCTTTTGACTTATATGATGAGGAAAAAGAGCAAGTAGAGAGATTACTTATAAATGCAGATATATTAAAAGAATTGAATGGTGAAAAAGTTTGTTCTGTTGGAGGTTTATTAATTTTTGGAAAGATGCCACAAAGATATTTGCCACAAAATGGTATAACTTTTGCACATTTTAATGGAAGTGAAATATCTGATGAATTAATTGATAAAAAAGTTATTGAAGGCAGAATACAAGATATAGCAGAAAATACACTTACAATAATAAAAAATAACATTTTAGCTCCTTCAGTTATTAAAAATTTAAAAAGAGTTGAAGTAGAAGAATATCCTAAAGTTGTATTGAGAGAAGCATTAGTTAATTCACTAGTTCATAGAAATTATAGTATATATGGTTCTAAAATAAGAATTTTTATGTTTAATGATAGAATTGAATTTAGAAGTCCAGGAAGACTACCAAATACAGTAACTACAGAAAAAATGAAGGTAGGAGTTTCTTTTGCAAGAAATCCGTTTTTGGTAAAGTATATGGAGAACATGAGATATATAGACCAATTAGGAAGAGGAATTCCAATGATTATAAAAAAGATGAAATCTATAACAGATATTGAACCTAAACTTGAAGAAGTAGGAGAAGAATTTATACTTACTATATATAAAGGAAAATAATTGATTTAAGGAGAGTTTGATTATGGAAAATAATATACTTAATTTACTAATAGAAAATAGCAAAGAGTTAGATAATGCAGGTGGAATGTTAACAGAAAATATATTTAAAAAGTGTAGTGCATTATCATTAACATTAAAAGGAATTAAGGCAGATTCTAATAAGATTAATGAAGCAATAAAAGTTGTAAAAGACAATACATCAATAATATCAAATTTTAGAGGAAATAATTTATTTACTACAGCAGTTACAATATCTTATGAGGAAGATATGGATAGTGCTTTTAAAGAAATTGATAATATATATAAGAAATTAAAAAACTTATTTCCTTCAAGCCAATATTTAGTTTTAGCAGCTATAGTTATATTTAATGCAAGAAATAGGGTTAATATAGATGAGGCTACTAAAAACACTAGAGTTATTTATGATGATATGAAAAAAAATCATAAATTTTTAACTGGAGAAGAGGATATTTCATCAGCAGCAATGATAGCAACTACTTCTTCTAATATAGAAGGAAGTTTAGATAAAATAGAAGAATATTATAAAACTTTAAAAGAAAATGGATTTTCATCAGGAAATAATCTTCAAGGTCTTTCACATATGTTATCTTTATTTAATGGAAGTGTAAAGGCAAATGTAGAAAATGTTTTAATGGCTGAAGAGGCATTAAAGGATAAGAAAGTACCAATAAAAGGAACATCATTACCTCTTTTATCTATAGTAGCAGTTGTAGCAAATGATTTTGATAATTTTGCAGAAGAAGTAAGTGATATTAGTGAAAAACTTAAAAATGAAAAAGGATTTGGTAATTTTAGTTTAGGTAGTAATATTAGAAATTATTATGCTGAAGAATTAAATGATGAAGAAAAATCTAACTTAATTAATACAGCAAATAATATAGCATTAACAATTCAAACAACAATAGAAATTGCAATTGCAAGCGTAGTTTGTGCTACAGCAGCAGTTTCAATGACTGCAAGCAATAATTAATTAAAGTTTTTAATTGGAAAGTGTGAATTATTACTTTGTTTTGATTTAGAACCAGCAAGCTTTTCTATATTCTTACCTATTAATTAAAACATATTAAACATATTGACAAAGTATGTATTAATTGATAATATATCTATATAGCAAATAAATATGGCAATTGGAATATTATATAATGGGAAGAGGGAATAAATATGTGCGAATTATATGGGATAACTTCAAAAAAATCAATAAAAATGAATGGAATATTAGGGGATTTTTTTAAGCATAGTTATAATCATCCTCATGGTTGGGGACTAGCTATTGATGGAAGAGAAGACACCTTAATTAAAGAAGGTAAGCCAGCTTATGAGAGTGAAATATTAAAAGAAAAATTTAAAGAAGATATTATAGGAAAATTAGCTATAGCTCACATTAGATATGCAACCTGTGGAGAAATATGTGAAAGAAATTCACATCCATTTATAAGAAAAGATATTTTAGGAAATACATGGACATTAGCACATAATGGTACTGCAACTGAAGGAGATTTAGTTAAAAAGTATAAAAAGTATGCACAAGGAGAAACAGATAGTGAAACCATTTTAATATTTTTAATAAAAAGAATAAATAAAGCAATAATTTTAAATGGCAATAAAGAATTATCTGTAAAACAAAAGGGTGATGTACTTCAAAAGGCAATTAAAGATATAACTTTTAAAAATAGAATAAATTTATTATTTACAGATGGGAAAAATCTTTTTGTTCATTGTAATTTAAAAGATAGTTTATATAGCTATCATAAAGATGGACATATAGTTTTTGCAACAACACCATTAAATAAATTTATAAATGATTGGCATCCTGTAAAAATAAATACTTTGTTTATCTATAATGGAGACAAGCTTATTTATGAAGGAGAAGCACATGAAAATGAATATATTAAGCCAGAATTAAGAGCAGAAACCTCTTATGTAATTTAAATAATAAAATCTAATGATTGAACATATTATTTTGTCCTGATTTGAAACCTATCAAGGCAAAAGAGCAAAATAATATGTTCCACTAGTTAGAAAGTGTTAATTATTACTTTGTGTTGAATTGAAATCTGTCGATAAAAACAAAGTAATAATTAACACTTTTTTATTAAGTAATTCTTATACAATAGCTTTGCTTATATTTCTCCCATCATAATATACTAAAGTTCCAACATCAATACATTTCTCATATAATTCAGCATCTGGTACACTAATTGTAATCTTTTCATT
>CACZYK010000118.1 GCA_902785295.1 uncultured Clostridium sp. | reverse complement strand
AATGTAAGTAGCTTTGAAGTTATTCATTGCCAAAACAGATACGTTGAAACAGTAAAATTCTTAAAATGTTTATATTTGATTACATTTTAAGTAGCAGATGAAAAATATGATAATAAAGACAGTACCAACAGGGGAAATACAAGCTAATTGTTATATAGTTATGGATGAAGTAACTTCTGAAGCTGTAATAATTGACCCAGGTGCAGATGAAGAGATTATTGAAAATTTAGTTGAAAATATGAAAGCTAAAGTAAAATTTATACTTCTTACTCATGGACACTTTGACCATGTTGGAGCAGTAGAGTATCTTGCAGATAAATTTAATGCACCTTTTTATATTAATAAAAAAGATGAAGAGTATGCTTTAAAAGATAATTATGTTTTTACAAAGCTTAGAAAGGCTAATGGATATCTTAAAGAAGGAGATACTTTTACAATTGGAAATAAAGAAGTTAAGGTTATTGAAACACCAGGACATTCTAAAGGTGGAGTATCTTTTTTAATTAATGATAATTTATTTACAGGAGATACTTTATTTATGGGTTCTATTGGAAGAACTGATTTTATAGGTGGAGATTTTGAAGAAATAATATCAAGCATAAAGACAAAACTTCTTCCACTTGGTGACAATATAAAGGTATACCCAGGACATGGACCATCATCAAGCATTTCATATGAAAAAATGAGAAATCCTTATTTAAGATAGGTGGAAAAATGAAAATAAAATTAAATGATTTTAAATATAGATATGATGTATATCAAATGTTTAATATATATTTTCCCTTAGAAGAACTTAAATTTTCAGAATCTGAGGGAGATTATTCTATTGCAATAGAAAATAATAAAGGAACTTTTGAGTATAAAGATATAAAGGATGAAGCTTTAGAAAATGAAGATGAATATTTTAAGGAAACTATAAAAAAGCTTATATTTAAAAATCTTCAAAAGATAACAAAGGATGTATACCCTTGGGGAACATTGGTTGGAATAAGACCTTCAAAAATTGCACTTAAAGGGTTAAGAGAAGGTCTTAGTGAAGAAGAAATTAAAGCCATTTTTTATGATAAACATTATGCTTTAGAAGAAAAGGCACAATTATGTATTGATGTAGCAAAATTTGAAGATAAATTTGTAAATAAAGACCCTAAAAATATTTCAATTTATATAGGAATGGCATTTTGTCCTACAAGATGTCTTTATTGCTCATTTGCTTCTAATCCTATAAGTGGTAATAAAAAGCTTGTAGAGCCTTACTTAAAAGCTTTAAGTTATGAAATTAAGGAAATGAGCAAATATGTAAAAGAAAAGAATTTAAAAATAGAAACTATTTATTTTGGGGGAGGAACTCCAACTTCAATTAATAATGAAGAATTTGAGGAGCTTATGAATCTTATATATAATTCATTGATTAAAGAAAATCCTCCAAAAGAGTTTACAGTGGAATGTGGAAGACCAGATTCTATTACCCTTGAGAAGCTTAAAACAATGAAAAGATATAATGTTACAAGAATAAGCATAAATCCTCAAACAATGAATGATAAAACCTTAAAGCTTATAGGAAGAAATCACACCTCAAAGGATGTAATAGAAAAATTTAAGATGGCAAGGGAACTAGGCTTTGAGGATATAAATATGGATATGATAATAGGTCTTCCAGGAGAAGGACTTGAAGAAGCTAAGCATACAGCAAATGAAATATCAAAATTATCTCCAGATAGTCTTACTGTTCATGGACTATCATTAAAAAGAGGCTCTATTATGTATGAAAACTTCATTCTAAAAAAGGGTCTTGGACTTAAAAGCCAAGAAGAAATCATGAAAATGTATGAAGAAAGCAGAGCTTTAGCAAAATCATTAGATATAAAGCCATATTATATGTATAGGCAAAAAAATATGGTTGGAAATATGGAGAATTTAGGGTATGCCAAAAAAGGTAAGGAATGCATTTATAATATTGAAATGATCGAAGATAAGCAAACTATAATAGCTCTTGGAGCAGATGCGGTTACTAAGGTTGTATTTTTAGAAGAAAACAGACTTGAGAGATTTGCAAATGTTAAAGACGTTAAAGGTTACACAGAAAGAATACAAGAACTCGTAGAGGGAAAAATCAAACTTTTAAATACTTTGTACTAAACAAATTTCTTTATTTAGGCACAGAAGTTGCTTTCCTATCTTTGTTCAAATAGTAGAGGAAGCCCGACTCATGCGTTCGCTGGGTAAGTTCGCCTTAGGCAAATATAAAATTTGGAGGCTCACTTATCGACAGGCTCCAAGTCGCTGCTTCACAAAATAGGAAATCAACTTCTGAATAAATAAGAAAATGGCAAAAATATTTATTTAAGCATAGAGTGGATATTCCTATCTTTGTTCAAATAGTAGAGGAAACCCGCTTTACATATGTTCGATGGGTAAGTTCGCCTTAGGCAAATATAAAATTTGAAGGCTCACTTATCGACAGGCTCCAAGTTTGCTACTTCGCAAAATAGGAACCTCCAATCTAAATAAATAAAAATAATAGAAAAGTTTGTTGGTAGAGAACTTTATTTAAAAGGAAAAGAGATATATAATAAGAGATGTGTATTGAAATATAAAAATAAGATTTGAAAGGAATGACAAAAGAATGGGAGAAGCTTTAGGCGGATTAAAGAGGACCATGTATTGTGGGCTTGTAAGAGAAGCTAATATTGGTGAGACAATAACTCTTATGGGATGGGTACAAAGAAATAGAAAGCTTGGAGGGCTTGAGTTTATAGACCTTAGAGATAGAGAAGGAATAATGCAGATTGTATTTGGGGAAGAGATAAATGCAGAAGCTTTTGAAAAAGCTAAAACTGTAAAGCCTGAATATTGTATAGCTGTAACTGGTAAGGTTGTAAAAAGAGAAGCAGTAAATGAAAATATGCCTACTGGAATGGTAGAATTATTAGGCTCAAGTATAAAGATTTTATCAGAATCTGAAACTCCACCTATAATGATTAAGGAAGGATTAGATGCTTCAGAGCAAATAAGATTAAAATATAGATATTTAGACCTTAGAAGACCTGATATGCAAAAAATCTTTATGATAAGAAATAAGACTACAAAAGCAATAAGAGATTTCCTAGTTGATAATGGATTTATAGAAGTTGAAACTCCAATACTTACAAAATCAACTCCAGAAGGTGCTAGAGATTATTTAGTTCCTTCAAGAAATTATCCAGGAAAGTTTTATGCACTTCCACAGTCTCCTCAAACTTTAAAGCAAATATTGATGGTATCAGGATTTGATAAATATTATCAAATAGCAAAGTGCTTTAGAGATGAAGACTTAAGAGCAAATAGACAACCAGAATTTACTCAAGTTGATATGGAATTAAGCTTCGTTGAAGAAGATGATATTATGGAGTTAAATGAAAGATTAATAGCTCACATATTTAAAGAAGTTATTGGATATGATGTTAAGCTTCCAATTAAGAGAATGACCTTCAAAGAAGCTATGGAAAAGTATGGTTCAGATAAACCAGATTTAAGATTTGGAATGGAAATAACTGATTTAACTGATGTAGTAAAAGATGTAGATTTTAAAGTGTTTACAAGTGCTTTAGAAATAGGTGGTTCTGTAAGAGCTTTATGCTTAAAGGGTGGAGCATCTATGGGAAGAAAAGACATAGATAGATTAGGAGAATTTGTTAAAACATATAAAGCTAAGGGATTAGCTTATATTCAACTTAAAGAAGAAGGAATAAAATCTCCTATAGCAAAATTCTTAACAGAAGAGCAAATGAATAAAATAATATCTACAATGAATGCAGAAACAGGAGATTTAATTCTTATAGTTGCAGATAAAAATTCTGTAGTATTCCAATCACTTGGAGCATTAAGATTAGAGCTTGCTAAAAAGTTTGATTTAATAAAGGATAAAAATGAATTTAACTTTACATGGATTACAGAATTCCCATTATTTGAATATAGTGAAGAGGAAGGAAGATATACAGCATGCCACCATCCATTTACGGCACCAATGGATGAAGATATTGATATGATAGAAACAGACCCAGGAAAGGTACGTTCTAAGGCTTATGACTTAGTTTTAAATGGAGAAGAGCTTGGTGGAGGAAGTATAAGAATACATACTATAGAGCTTCAACAAAGAATGCTTAGAGCATTAGGATTTACAGAGGAACAAGCTTGGGAATCTTTTGGATTCTTACTAGAAGCATTTAAGTTTGGACCACCACCACATGGTGGATTAGCTTTTGGTTTAGACAGAATGATAATGTTCTTAGCAGAAACAGATAACATAAAAGATGTTATAGCATTCCCTAAAAATCAAAATGCATATTGCTATTTAAGTGAAGCACCAAATATAGTTGATGAAAAACAACTTAAAGACCTTGGAATAAAAATTGATGTTCAAGAGAAAGAAGTAACTGAATAAAA
>CACZYK010000117.1 GCA_902785295.1 uncultured Clostridium sp. | reverse complement strand
TTTTTAGGAGGAATATATTATGGAAAACTTAGGATATTACAATGGAGAGTATGATTTAATTGAGAATATGAAAATACCTATGGATGACCGTGCTTGTTATTTTGGCGATGGATGTTATGATGCAACTTGTGCTAGAAATCACAAGATATATTCTTTAGATGAACATATTGATAGATTTTATAATAGTGCAGGGCTATTAAAAATTAAAATTCCTTATTCAAAGGATGAACTTAAAAAGTTACTTTGTGACATGGTTTTAAAGGTTGATTCTGGTGACCAATTTGTTTATTGGCAAATTACAAGGGGAACTGCACCAAGAAATCATGCTTTTCCAGAGGTTAAGCCTAATTTATGGATTGTTTTAAGACCAGCAGGAATAGGAGATATGTCTAAAAAGTTAAAATTAATTACTGTAGAGGATACAAGATTTTATCATTGTAATATAAAAACTCTAAATCTTTTACCAAGTGTTATGGCAGCACAAAAAACGGCTGAGATGAATTGTGATGAAGCAGTTTTTCATAGAGGAGATAGAGTAACAGAGTGTGCTCATAGCAATGTTCATATTATAAAGGATGGAATTTTTCAAACAGCTCCAACTGATGAACTTATTTTACCAGGAATAGCAAGGGCTCATTTAATAAAGATGTGTAAAAAGTTATATATTCCAGTTAATGAAAAAGCATTTACTTTAAAGGAATTAATGGAGGCTGATGAGGTAATAGTTTCAAGTTCAAGTAATTTTTGTATGCAAGCTAGTGTTATAGATGGAAAACCTGTTGGTGGAAAAGCTCCAGAGCTTTTAAAGAAATTACAGGATGCATTAATGCAAGACTTTTTAGAAGCAACTAATTAGTTATTAGTAAGCCTTTTAGTTAAGGCAATTTAAGTAGTTATTAAAGGTGAGCATTTTATTTAAGCAATTAATATAAAAAAGCAAGGTGATTTTTATGAATAGAGAAGAACTTAGAAGGTTAAATCTTGGTGAAAGTTTAGATAGTATAATGAATATAGACCCAAGAGGGTATGGAGTGTGTAAGATTCTTTATAAAGCATCAAGGGAATACACTAAAAAACCTCTTACAATGAATGCAGCCTTAAAGCTTTGTGAAACATTAAAAGAAGGGGATATAGTTTATTTAATGACAGGCTTTGTTCTTAGACCATTTAAAAAAGCAGAAACTGATGGAATAGTAGGCACCATGCTCCTTGCAGGTGCTTTAGTCAAAGCGTTTAATGTCAAACCAGTAATTATTTGCCAAGAAGAAAATATAGAAGCTGTTAAAAATTTATCTTATGTAATAGGACTTCACTATCATGATAGCATTGAAGGAATCTATGAATATCCTAAATCTCTTGCAGGAATAGCTTTTACAAAGGATAAATATAAAGCAAATGGTATGGCAGATGAGTTAATTTCTAAAGGAATGCCTAAAGCTGTAATTGCTATTGAATGTCCTGGTGCAAATTATAAGGGATTTTATCATAATTCTGTGGGAAAAGACATTACAAGTCTTGAGGCAAAAGCAGATGTATTATTTGAGAAATTAAAAGCAAAGGGAATTTTAAATATTGCCATAGGAGATTTAGGAAATGAACTTGGTATGGGAACTTTAAAAGAGCATTTAGAAAAGTATATTCCAAGGGCAGCTAAGGGAAGTTGTGATTGTTCATGTAAGGGTGGGCTAATTGCTAAAACTTCTGCTGACAATATAATAACAGCAACAGTTTCAGATTGGGGCACCTATGGTCTTATAGCAGCAATAGCTTATTTAAAAAATGATATAAATATAATGCATGATAAGGATAAAGAACTTGAGGCATTAAAGGTGGCTTCAAGAAGTGGAATGATAGATATGTATGGAGATTTAATTCCTGCAATAGATGGATGTAATTCTTCAATGATATGTTCTGTTGTTAATTTAATGAGAGAAACAGTTGATTCTTCTTTAAAGTTAAAGGAAACTTGTAGTGAATGGTTTGATAAAGTAATTGAACTTGGATTTTTTGATGAAGAGACAAGCTTTAGTGAGTATGAGAATATACAAAAAATAGTGTAGGTGATTTTTATGGATTATTCAAATATGGAACCTTTAGAAGTTAGAAAACTAATTCGTGAAGGTAAAATAACATGCCAAACTTCAGGAATGTGCTTAGGTTATGCACAGGCAAATTTAGTTATTGTTCCAAAGGATATAGCCTATGATTTTCTTTTATTTACCCAAAGAAACCCTAAATCATGTCCTCTTCTTGAAGTGGGAGATGTTGGAGATAAAATGCTTAAATATTTAGGAAAGGATATTAATATCTCAAAAGATATTCCTAAATATAGAATATATGAAAATGGTGAGTTAACTGGAGAATACACAGATATAGAAAAATTTTGGAGAGATGATTTTGTAAGTTTTTTAATAGGGTGTAGCTTTTCTTTTGAATCAGAACTTTTAGAGGCAGATATTCCTGTAAGGCACATAGAAGAGGGTTGCAATGTACCAATGTTTATAACTAATATTGATTGTAATGAAGCAGGAATTTTTAAAGGAAAAATGGTAGTTAGCATGAGACCTATTCCAAGGGAAAAGATAGTAAAATCAGTTCTTGTAAGTGGAAGTATGCCAAAGGTTCATGGTGCACCTATTCATATAGGAAATCCAGAAGAGATAGGAATAAAAGATATAAATAAACCTGATTTTGGGGATAAAGTTACAATAAATGAAGGGGAAGTGCCAGTATTTTGGGCTTGTGGAGTTACACCACAGTCAGTTATAATGAATGTAAAACCAGAAATAGTAATTACACATTCACCAGGTCATATGTTAATAACTGATATTAAGAATGTAAATTTAAAGTATTAGCTTTAGGAGAAATTATGTATAAGGTAGATTTAAATTGTGATTTAGGAGAAAGTTTTGGAAATTATAAAATAGGTTGTGATAGTGAAGTAATAAAATATATTTCATCTTGTAATGTCGCTTGTGGATTTCATGCCTCTGACCCTGTGGTTATGAACGATACTGTAAAATATGCAAAAGAAAATAATGTTTTATGTGGTGCTCATCCAGGTTTTTCTGATATGCAAGGCTTTGGAAGAAGAGAAATGAATCTTTCATATAAAGAAATAAAATCAATAATACAATATCAAATAGGAGCATTATATGGATTTTTAAAAGCAAACAATATGAAACTTCAACATGTTAAGCCTCATGGTGCTTTATATAATATGGCAAGTAAAGATTATAATATGGCAAAGGCTATATGTGAAGGAATATATGAATTTGATAAAGATATTATATTGCTTGGTTTAAGTGGAAGTGAGCTTATAAAAGCAGCTAAGGATACTAATTTAAAAACAGCAAATGAAGTTTTTGCAGATAGAGCGTATAATGATGATGGAAGTCTTGTTTCTAGGAAACAAGAAGGGGCAGTAATAACTGATGAAAATTTAGCAATAAAAAGAGTTGTTAAAATGATAAAAGAAAATAAAGTTACAAGCATTAATGGAAAAGAAATAGAAATTATTCCACAATCAATATGTGTACATGGAGACAATTTAAAAGCTTTAGAGTTTGTAAAGAAAATAAGAGAAACTTTAGAAAGAGAAGGAATTTTAATAAAACCTCTTTCAAGTATAGTATAAAATTTAGGGAAGTGGTTATAATATGGAAGGAATAAAAATAATTCAAAGTAGTGAAAATTCCTTGTTAATTCAATTTGAAAATAAAATTGATGAAACTATTAATAGGAAAATAAGAATTTTATGTGATTATTTTGAAAAACATAGGATTAAAGGAATTACAGAATATGTACCATATTATACAGCCATATCTATAATTTATAATCCATTTGAATTTAAATTACATGAAGGCTTTAATTCAATAAAAAATGAAATAGAGAAAATCATTAATAGCCTAGACTTTTCAAAAGAGTACAAAGAAAATATAGTAGAAATTCCAGTATGCTATGGAGAAGAACTTGGACCAGATATAAAATATGTAGCAAAGCACAATAACATATCTGTTGAGGATGTAATAAAAATTCATACTTCAGGAAAATATTTAGTATATATGCTAGGCTTTGCACCTGGCTTTCCTTATTTAGGTGGAATGAATAAAAAGATAGCAACTCCAAGAAAAGAAACCCCAAGATTAAAAATTCCAGAAGGTTCAGTAGGAATTGCAGGGATGCAAACAGGAGTATATCCAATAGAAACACCTGGTGGTTGGCAAATTATAGGGAGAACTCCACTTCAATTATTTAATATAGAAAGTTCTAAAAAATCACTCCTTAAATGTGGTGATATAGTAAAGTTTAAATCAATTTCTGTAAATGAATATATTAAATTGAAGGAGATGATAAATAGTTGTTAAAAACATATTCAAATGTGAGTAAATATACTCAAAGATACCTAAAATCCAAGGTATAGTTTGTGCTAACTTTATAGC
>CACZYK010000116.1 GCA_902785295.1 uncultured Clostridium sp. | reverse complement strand
ATTTATTTTTTCACTTCAATTATATATTATTATTTCTTTTATGTAAAATAAATTTATTGTAATTTTCTGAAAATATTTCTTTTCAAAACAAAAAGCCATACTCTTTCGAATACAGCTTATATAATGCTTGTCACTGGTAATTTTCTGGACACTTAGGGTCCTAGCGAGAGGGCTTTTGGCTCTATCGCTTGCTTTTTATTATACTTAAACTTTATCTAATTACAGTTACAATAACTATGCATTATTAATCTCCTAAATATCCTTATTACTATTTTTGTACATTTTACTAATAAAAAGCTTAGAAAAATAACAATTAAGGATGCAACAAGCCAATTAAAATTATTACTCTTCATAGTTTCTGTTTGAATTAATCTTCCAAATATATCATAAACTGAAATATGAACTAAATATATTTCAAATGTATATTTTCCAATAAATGAAATTACTTGTTTTACTATTTCACATATTTTATTATGAGAATAATCAGCTATAAATGAAATACTTAAACATATTCCTGGAGTAATAAAAATGAATGGATACCACCACAATCCATATTTCCATATAGAATTACTATCAAAGCTTACTAAAAACAGAAATAAAATTATAAATCCAAAACACATTAATAAAATTGATACAATAAATTCTCTTATACTTAATTCAGTACTTTTTTCACTTTGTGATGCAAAATAAATTCCAATAAAATATATTGGCAACCTTGTAACCAGCATTAATGTAGTTGTATTCCAAAATGGAATAGATACTAAAAGCATGATCAAAATAACAATACCTGCTTTTTTTTGTGATTTCTGACTTATAAAAGAAAATAAAAATGGAGTTAAAATATATAAAATCCATATTCCATTTATATACCAATTAAACTGATTTTCTAAGCCAATCATCCAACCAACACAAAAAATATTAGCTAACATTTCTTTTAAAGTTATACTGTCAACTAATATTTTATATAAAAACCAAAAAATAAGAAAAGTAAAATATGTAGGCAATATACGCTTCATCCTACGTTTTATAAAATTAAAATTATTAGAATCATGCTTTAAAGAAAAATAACAACCAACTCCAGAGGCAAAAAGAAATATATCTACTCCTCCATATCCTATAGCTTTTATATAATTTACAATAGGTATATTGAATCCAGAATGGAACAACATTATCCACAAAATAGCAATTCCCATCCATAAATTTCTACTTTGAAATATCTTATTGTATTGCATATCATCTTCTCCTTTATAGTATTATCATTATTACAAATTTATTTTAATATATCATACTCTCCAATTTATTTTATCTATCTGGTGAACCCCTTCTAATTTTCTTTAATATGATTTATACTTATAAATATTATGTTTGCCACTAGTAATTTTCTGGGCATTTAGGGTTCTAGTGAGAAGACTTGGCTCTATTGTTTGCTAATAATTTATTATTTATATTATTAAATATAAATGCTAATATAATTGTCATAATTATTACAATTATTGAATACATAACATCTCCCTCAAAATTCCAAAAATCATTTCTTAAGATAGTCATCATAACTCCTTGAAATAAATAAACTTCAAAGGATATTTTACTTAAAAAACTTAATATTTTATTCTTAATTTTAAATTTTAACAATAACATAACTATAAATATACAAAATAGAATTGAACTTATTTGATTAAAGATTGCTATGAAAATAGTTGAAATATCTTTAATTCCTATTATACTTAAAATCTTTGTGGAAAAAAAAGATAGAATAAAAAATGTAAATATAACCATTTCTAATAAATAATATCTACTTTTTATAATTTTATTTATACTTTCTTTGTATACTCCCCAGCAAATACCCAATGTAAAAGTAAGACATGAACTATACCACCATATTCCATAGTCTCTAAAATATAAAATACTACAAATAACTAATTGACTTATTAACATATATGTTAATAATCTAAGATAGGTTTTTGAATTTTTAGCAATAATATAAAATAGTATATATAATATAATTATTAAAATTACATACCATGAAAATGGTAACACTAAATTTCCATCAAAAAAGCCTATTACTATATCCCATATTGTAGTCTTTATTCCAATACAATTTACTACAACTAAAAATACTAAATTTGCTACAATATATGGAACTATAATTTTTAAAAGCCTTAACTTTAGAAAATTATTTAAATATGCTTCTTTTTTATTAATGAATTGAATTATTAATCCATACCCAGATATAAAAAAGAATATTGCTACTGCTAAGTTTCCCGTCTTTACCAAATACGGAAATATTACCCCCCCATCCGTTCTTTGAGATATATGACTAAATAAAACAATAATAGCTGAAATAGCCTTTAAACTTTGTGTAGCATCCTTAGAAAGATAGTATTCAAACATTAATTCTTTACTATATTTTATCTGAAAAATAATTATAAATATAAAAAATAAAATTAAAAAATCCATAAAATCCCCTTTTCTCATAATTTTTAATTTTTTATTTTGAAGTTTATACTTTTTATGATTTTCAACAAATATAAACTCCAAAATAAAATTTAACATAACTTTAATAGAAGAAATTTTCTTTCTAAAATATACTAAAACGAATGCTGAAAATGAGCTTTTTCTTAAAACTCTTTTAATTCAATAAAAAACTAAAGATATGGATTTTCAGATACTTGATTAATAAGCTCAAAGTAGTACATTTTTAGTAAGTTTCCTTTATTCTTAAATTTATTTAGTATATTTCTAAACAATCCTTGTACTTATTATAATAAAAAATCCCTATAAAGTTTATTTTTATCAGTAATTTTAATTTGCTGAGCAATCCCTAATAAAAAATATCTTATTTATATAATTACATATCTTGTTAAATACTAAAGCTATGATATATGTTGCTATTAAAGTAAAACATATATTAGCAATAACATTATTAGTAAAACTCATAAATAATTCTAATGCTAATCCATGTGTAATATAAATTTCAAATGAAAGATAATCTAATTTGTTAATTATTTTTTCCAAAAATCTACAATGTATAAACATATAATATTTTCTTATAAAAATAGCCAACCATATAGCAAAAATAACATTTGTATACATAGCTATTATTCTATCATATAAAATGGTTCCATCTATTAATTTATTAGATATTACTCTTATAGCCATTGAAATAATCATAATTAATGTAAAAATAATCATTTTTTTACTATTAATTTCTTTGTTTTTACTATAATAACCATAATAATATCCAATAATATATACTAATAAATAAATTAACCATGTTGAAAAAGGATGTCCTAGTGCAAATTTAATATTTACAAAATATGCACAAAACAATTGTATAATAACATATATAAATAAAATACCAATAGCTTGGCTTAATTTTAATTCTTTATTTTTTCTTTTTATATTTTCTAATACTGGAGTTATTAAATAACATAACATTAATGTAGTTAAAAACCATAAATGTACTGCCCCATCAATAACCCCTAAAATTCCTTGCATATTAATTATATATTTTAAATATGCTATAATATTTATATCCCCTTCAAATATAATATTAACTATTGCTAAAAATATCATAAAAACATAAAGAGGTAATAATATCTTTTTTGCTCTGTTAATAAACCATTTACTAAAATTATTTATTTCTTTTTTCCCATACAATAATCCAGAAATAAACAAAAATATTAATACACCTGAATTAGTAATTTGTACAATATAAGATTTAAATGGCATTTCAATTTTCAATACAATATGATCTATTAATATAAAAATCATTGCTATAACTCTTACATATGATATTCCAATATCTCTCTTCATTTTTATACCTCATTTAAATAAAATATATTTACCTCTAAAAAATTTTTTATCTTTACTATAAATATGTTTAAAATATTACAATTTATTTTTTCTATTTCTATAAAAATACTTTGATCCTTTTAATGGCTATGATGTATTTGAAAAAAATTCTTCCTTTCTTAATAACTTCATATATTGTCTTATCATTAATCCATGTTCTCTAACTCCAAATTGACATAGCCTAAATTTAAAATCTTTTTCATTTGTATTTCTTTTTTTATCCTTTTTAACTATTTCTCTATATTCTTTATAAGCTTTTATAAACATATTTTTTCCCTTAGTATTGTTTAAATTTATATTTACAAAACCAAACTTGCAAATAAAAGGTGGTTTATATGATAAACACTCAAAGATATATTACTACAAAATTGAAAAAAATACTAGAAAAAATGATAATTTTTTCTACTCCTCTCTTAAATAATTAATTTTATAAGTACAGGTTTTAACTTAGAAGATACTTAGAGTAATAATATTTACTATGCTAAAATGCTATATTTTTGTATTTTCATAGCCTATACCTATATAATTTCTTGTGGTAGGACAAAAAAACAAACTATTAGGTTAAGTTAAAAATATTACTGGTAATAAGATTAGATTTTATAATCTATTTGCAGATAATATGAAATAAAACAATAAAAAAAATTTGAAAAAGAAAAGCTTATACAAAAATAAGTGACAAAAAATTAACTGATTTCATAAGTAAATAATATGGACAATTATAATTAATATGATAGAATAATTGAATAAAGGTATAAAATATCAATATAAGGAGAGTGTTTAATTAAGAAA
>CACZYK010000115.1 GCA_902785295.1 uncultured Clostridium sp. | reverse complement strand
GAAGGATTTGAAGCCTTTGTTAATGCTGGAGATAAAGTAAAAAAAGGTGACAAACTTATAAGTTTTGATATAGAATATATTAAGAATAAAGTTCCTTCTATGGCTACTCCTTTCATATTCACTGCATTAAATGAAAATCAAAGAGTAAGACTTATTAAGAAAGGAAAAGTAAATGCCCTTGAAGATATACTTGTAATTGAAGAAGCTTTATAGAACTTAAACGTTTGTTTAAATTAGTGTGGTAAGTGGAGGATTAATATGTATAGAGTAATAAAGGTTTTAAATAATAACAGCATACTGGCGTTAAGTTCACCAGGAAATGAGGAAGTTATTATCTTAGGAAAAGGAATTGGTTTTGGTAAAAGAGTAAGTGAAACTATAAAAGATGTTGAGAATGCTAAAATCTATACTCTTCAAAAAAAATCAGTTGCTGGAGAAGCTTTAAAAAACGCTGCTAGTGTAAAACCTGAATTTCTTGAAATAGCTAATGATATTATTATTGAAACTGAAAAAGCTTTTGGAAAAGTTGATAATACAATATTACTTCCACTTGCAGACCACATTGCTTTTGCTATTGAAAGGATGAAAAAAGGGCTTACTATAAGTAATCCCTTAAATAATGATATAAAAGCTTTATTCAAAGATGAATATGATGTGGCTTTAAAAGGAAAAGAGATTATTAAAAAAAATACTGGATTTATTATAAATGATGATGAAGTAGGTTATATTACCCTTCACATCCATTCAGCACTTGATAAAGAAAGCGTATCAGAATCAATACAGATAGCAATTGCTGTAAGAGACTGTATTAGCTCTATTGAAGAGGACTTAGATATAAAAATTAATATCTCCTCATTATCCTACAGTCGTCTTATGACTCATATAAAATATATGGTTGCAAGAGCCTTTAAAGGAGAAAAAATAAAGTTGGACATGAATGAATACATGAAAAGCCAGCTTCCTCATTCTTATGCTATTGCAAGTGATGTATGTAAAAAACTTTCAAAAAGGCTTAAGAAAAATTTTGATGATGTAGAAATTGGATATCTTGCACTACATATAGAACGTGTATATAAAGATGAACAACCTTAATTTTACATACAAAAAGCAGTTATTGCTTTAACCATTGAAAAATGGTAGCTATAGCTGCTTTTTTATTTATTGATTTTCATCCTGCTTTTTACGTTCTACTTAAGTTTTATTAATTTTTTCATCCTCTTTGGATAATTTGTTATTATGCTATCAATATTCCACATTAACAGTTCTTTTGCTTTACTTTTATTATTTACAGTATATACATTAACCATAATTTTATTCTTATGAGCATTTTCTATGTATTTTTCATTAACAATTTTAAAACAAGGATGAAGTGCATCTGCTTTATATTTTTCTGCATAGGAGATTATGTTATTTATTGATTTTGAATATAATAAGCCAGTTTTTATACTCTTACATATTTCTTTACATTTTAACATTGATTTATGATTAAAGCTTGATAAAATAATCTTATCCTTTAGATTGTATTTTTTTATCAGCATTATAACATCCTTTTCAATATCTTTATAATCTATCTTATTATTTTTTATCTCTATATTAAGAAATATTCCTGATTTCTTTACTAAAGATAAAACTTCTTCTAATGTTGGTATATAAACTTCTTTATGAAAATAAAAAAATAAATTTCTGTTTTTTAAGGCTTGAAGCTCCTTTAAAGTATATTCTTTTACATATCCATCTCCAAAGTAGGTTCTATTTACCTTTTCATCATGAATAACAACAAGCTTATTATCCTTTGTTTTATGAACATCTAACTCTATACCCTCACATCCAGCTTTTATTGCTTTTTTAAAAGAAAGAATTGTATTTTCAGGATAAAACCAACTATCTCCTCTATGTGCAAAAATCATATAATCACCTCGAAATTTATTTTTCAATAAGCATAATCATAAGAAATACTAAGATTATAACAGTTAAAGTTAACCACAAGAAAAGTAATATTTGTATAATAAAACTTTTTGAATCCTCTTCCTCATTCTTTTGCTTTAATAAAACCATAGGAAAAACGGGAAGTGAAATTAAAAATGCTATTGGCATCATTAAATCTATTATTTGTCCAAACTTTAACCATGCAAAATAAGATAAAACAGACCATATTAAAGTAATAACCCCTAATAAAATATATAAATACTTTTGTTTTATATGCCTTTTTAATATAAGTCCATTACCTTCATCAATGCTTTTTAAGCATTTTCTTTTCCATAAACAATTTGAAATTTCATCTATTATTACTAAAAATATTATTAAAAAAGATAAAATTAAAGCAGAAATTTCTGAAAATGATTCTGCTATTTTATCGCCCTTAATAATATATTTCATAATAAGTCTTATAAAGATAATTACTAAAATAATGTGTAAAATTTGATTATTCTTTTTTTTCCAATCTGTTATGATTTTAAACTTTATTTTATCCTCTATTTTTATAGGCTTTAAACTTAAATCTTCAGAGTAGAAAAAATATACATTATCTTTTTCAAACAAAAATCTCCAACCTGCTTCTTCATATTTTTTCATATATTCCATATATTTATTATTTCCAACATAATTTTTATCAAATAATTCTACTGCAAAATTAATCTTTTTAGGCTCACACCTTTTAAAAATATATAAGCTTTCTTGCTTTGCTGTAAGAATCCACCCTTTTTCTGCCATATTCTCTAAATATGCCTTTGTTTCTTGAAGATTTTCTAAATTTAATGGTATTCTTTTTATTAATTCACTCTTCATATTTCTCCTAAATTTTAAATATTATCTATAATAGTATGCATATGTTCATCTGCTAAATTCCATGGAACTAAATATCCAGAACCTTTAGAACAAAACACTGAGGTTGAGGTATTTTCTATATCTGCATCTTTATTATAACCTATTTTTTCTATTATTTCTTCAAAATTATGACACTTATCATATCCATCAAACATAAAATTTATATTTCCCTTTCCTTTTGTAAATGAAACAATTTCCATACTATAATTCATAAAAGTTGAAACAGGCCCTCTTCCTGTTATAATAACTTTATTTTCTGTAGTTTCTACAGGATTAAATTCTCCAGAAAGCTTTTGTATATCTGATATAATTCTTCCCATATTTTCTAAAGGAGCAGATATCTTAAACTTATAGTAAGGTTCTAAAAGAATATTTTCTGCCTTTTCTAAGCCTTGTCTTATTGCTCTATAAGTGGCTTCTCTAAAGTCCCCTCCTTCAGTGTGCTTTATATGACTTCTTCCTGTAAGAAGAGTTATTTTTATATCAGTTATAGGAGAACCTGTAAGTATTCCTTTATGTTCTTTTTCAAAAACATGAGTTTTAACTAAATTTTGAAGACCATAACTTAAATTATCTGTATGACATTTACTTTCAAATGTTATTCCCTCTCCTCTTTTTAAAGGCTCCATTAATAACCTTACCTCTGCATAATGTCTTAAAGGTTCAAAATGTCCTGAACCTATAATAGTGTTTTTTATTGTTTCTTTATAAAGTATTTTACATTCTCCAAAATCTATATCTAAATTAAATCTCTCCAAAGCGACTTCTTTTAACACTTCAAGCTGAATTTTTCCCATTATATGAACTTGAATTTCTTGAAGGGATTCATTCCAAAAGACATTTAAGGAAGGATCTTCTTCATTTAATATTTTAAAATACTTTAAAGCATCTTTTATATTAACATTATCTTTAAGTATTATTTTTGTTGCAAGAGTAGGAATCATGTTATATTTTATCTTTTCTTTATTATCTCCTATATAATCTCCAACTTCTAAACTATTAAGACCAGTAACACCAAAAATATCTCCAGCATAAACCTTATCTAATGTTTTAAACTTATTTCCATTATAAACCCTTATACTATTTATCTTTTCTTTTTCTCCAGATGGTGTTAAAACCTCTTCCTTAACAGATAATATTCCCTTTAAAAGTTTTATAAAAACAATTTTATTTCCATTTTCATCATGTCTTATTTTGTAAACAATGCCACTTAATCCATTATCTTCATAATCTGTATATGTGATTTCCTCAAGACTATTTAAGAATTCACTTATTCCTATATTTTGAAGAGCTGAGCCTTTAAAGCAAGGAAATATTTTATTTTCCTTTATAAGTTTTTTTAATAAACTTAAAAATTCTTTATTACTATGTTCTCCTAAAAGATACTTTTCTAAAAGTTCATCATCAAAATTGCAAAGAGTTTCTATTTCCTCTAAAGAAAGTTCTTCCTTTGATAAGTCCTCTTTTATACACAAAATATCTTTTGTAAAATTTTCTTTTATGTCATTAATAGATTTTTCTACATCTGCTCCTTCTAAATCTATTTTATTTATAAAAAATATTGTAGGAACATTATACTTTCTTAATAAATGCCATAAAGTTTCAGTATGACCCTGAATTCCATCTGAAGCATTTATAAGAAGAATTGCATAGTCCATAACAGCTATTGCCCTTTCCATTTCTGGACTAAAATCTACATGTGCTAAAAATAGCTTGTCCAGAAAATATTGTAATTCCTCTTTCTTTTTCTATATTATGATTATCTAAAAAAGAATCCTTATTATCAACTCTTCCCTTTTTCCTTATTGAATTTGTATAAAATAAAATCTGCTCAGAAAGTGTAGTCTTTCCTGCATCTACATGTGCCAAAATCCCAATAGTTTTCTTCATTTTATCTCCTTAACTTCAGTTAAACTTCAACATTAGCATAACATTTATCATTTACAAATACTATTGCCCATTTCTTTAAATTTTTCATATTCTTAAGTTCTTCAGACATATCATATTTTTTTAGTTGCTCTTCTGCTTCATTAAGCTTTTCTTTTACTATTTCTTCTCCTTTTTCATCATATTTTGATTTAGAAATATATTTAAGCTCCATTATTCCAAAATATTTTGGCTCCATATTTACCTGTTTTAAAAGTGCTATGTCTATATAACCATCTTCTACTTCATACTCTGATTTTACTAAATATATTTTGCTTAAATAGCAATAAGTTAAGAATATAAGCTTAACATATTTTTCATTAAAGGTAATATAATCTCTATTTGATAATTTATTTAAAGTTTTTTCTACAATT
>CACZYK010000114.1 GCA_902785295.1 uncultured Clostridium sp. | reverse complement strand
GCTATAAAGTCAGCACAAACTATACCTTGGATTTTAGGTATCTTTGAGTATATTTACTCACATTTGAATATGTTTTTAACAACTATTTATCATCTCCTTAAACTCTTCTTTTTCATATACTTTATATCAAATTTTCTTATTTGTCTAGGGTGAAAATTTCCTTTTATCCCCCTTGAAATGAAAATAATATATGATATACTAAACATATGATAAAAATTATCAAGTAGCAATCAATATAAAGAGGTGAACATTTTTGAAATATATAAATATAAGTGATGAAGCATGTAAGGAATTTAAAGATTTCTTAGCTGAAAATAATGTTGATAATTACAACATAAGAATTAACTTAGCTGGATATGGATGCAGTGGTCCTGTTTTTAATATTTCAGTAAGCGAAGTAAGAGATGAAGATATATCTGAAGTTGTTAATGATATAACTTTCATAGCTGAAAAAACTTTAATAGAAGAATTTGAAGGATTTATAATTCTTGCATCTGAAGAAAATGAAGGAAGAGGTCTTTCTTTAAGACCAGTTAAAGCACCAGAAGGTGGCGGATGTGCTAGCTGTGGTGGTGGATGTCACTAAGATATAAGTATTTTAAATAAAAAGCGTTATTAATAAAGAAGATTTCTTTTTAATAACACTTTTTATTTAAAGAGTACTATTTTTATATTACTAAAAAATATATTAATACTATTATTCCTAGTACAATTTGATACCAACCAAATATTTTGAAATTATGAGATAAAATTCAATTCCACTATTTTAAATCCTCCTTTTTAAAGTAATTAAATTTCAAAATAACCAAATTAATTTTAGTTGTATCTTTAAATGATAAAAGATTTACAGGATATCCTTTCCTACTTTGAAAAAGCTGTTCTAGAAACAAATAATTGTTCTGCTAGTTGTTCCTGAGTTAGATTCTTTTGTTTCCTAAGTTGTTGCAATTTTTCATTGAATTCGAATTAGCTAATTCCCCCTTTTTATACTAAAATTCTCTTGCTAAGTTGCTTACAACTTCTCTTATCATGTCTAATGCTGAACTTTTTCCTTCTCCAACAACTTTGTTTTGATTTATTCTTTTTATAATTCCAAAAGGCTTTTCTAATGAAAGTTCTTCTTTTCCTGATAGTACCCATATAGTATTACTATTTACTGGCTTTACAGTTAATTCTTTTTCTCCTACTCCATCTGTAAAGTATATAAGAATATTATTTCTTAGATTTTTTTCCTTCATATATTCAAAAACTGGTGAAAATGCTGTTGAACCTGTATGAAAATGCTGTTGAACCTGTATTTAATTTTCTTTTTCTTATATCTTTTGGTGATCTTAATTTGTAAATTCTTCTTATTTTATCATCACATTCTATAACTGTTATTTTTCCTCTTCTACTTTGAGTAAGAGCTAGTATTTCTATCATTATCTTTTTAATATCTTCATCACTCATACTAGCACTAATGTCTATTGCTACTGTTATTTCTGGAAGCATATTAGGAAGCTTTCCTCTAAGATCTATCCTTTCTGGCTGTCTTCTATCTCTTCTCATGATTGTTTTTTTATAACCTGACCTCAAAGATGGAAGAAGTCTCTTTATTATTCTTTCCCAAGACAACTCTCCTTTTTTATTATAGTTTGCTACAAGCTTATGTATATCTTCTGGAGCTTTATCTTTTTTAATGCTTAGTGCAATCTTTTTTACATTATTATCTATGATTTCATTACTTACATCTATGCCTTCCCATAATTCATGAGCTCTTGATATGTCTAGCTTTCTTACTATCTTATCACTATCTTTTACCTTATCTGAAGACTTAACCTTCTTTTCTAACTCTTTTTGAAGGATATCTGCATATTCTTCTACACTTCTATTGCTCTTAAGATTAATATTAAATTCTTTATTTACATAATCTAATCTTTTTGAATCTGCTGGTAGATTTTTAATAAATTGATTTACAGATATATCTAATGCAATTTGTACTACATCATTACTATATTTATCTTTTAATGTCTTTTCTCTGCTATAATGTGAATACATCATATGATATATCTCATGTTTAAAAAGTGCTGCCATTTCAAGCTTTTCATATTGTAAAAATAATATTGGATTAAAATACATTATAAATCCATTAAGCTTAGGAACAGTTGCAATAGGCCAAGTAATATCAAAACGAATATCTTTTTCCATTTTTAACATAAATGCTCCAAAGAAATTATCTTCTCCTTGAAGCATATCAATAACTATATTAGATAAAAAATCAAAAAACTCTCTCTTATAATCATTGCCTATTTCATTTGCACTTTCTATATTGGCTACTTTTTCAAAAAGACTCTTTTTTTTATCTAAAAAATTCATTTTTTCTCCTTAAATATTTATATATATTTCAAAGAAGGCTTCCATAAATTCATCTGAATCCAATAAGGCCTCATATAAGCTCTTTGAATAATCATTTTTAATTTCCTTCATAATTCCAAGTCTTAAATCTCTTGGATAACACTTTAAAATTTCTGAGAATAATGCTATATTACTTATTCTATTATTGTCTTCTAAATAATTTAATGCACTCTTTGCTATAATATATAATCTTGATTGTGACTCATTATATAATTCATCTTTTATTTCCTCTGGAAGTACCTCATAGCTAAATAACTCTTCTGCTTTCATAAAAGTCTTTTTCTTATTTGATATAAAATTAGTAAAGTCTGTAGCTATGCTTATTCCTACATTCCCCTTTACAACATTAAGAAGTATATTTAAAGAATACTTTCCTTCAGATTTATATAGTGTATATGCTTTAGAGATTCTTTCCCAACTTCTTGGAGTTGCCTTTAAATTTTCTTTTGAATCTGGAGTATGAAGATATCCAGGAAAAGCTGATAAAAACTCTATAACATCTGGATGAATATTTCCTTTACCCATTCCCCATCTAATCCATTCTTTTATATCAGCTTCCATATTAAGCCATACAAATCTATCTTCTTGAGCTGGGTCCATATCAACTACTTGATACTCACTATTTTCAAAATTATCATATTTATTAGATGGATTCATAGCTGCTACTACTTTTATTCCATCTGAAAGTACATATCCATTAATTTCTCTATTTAATATAAGATTCATTAATTCTTGTTGAACTGCATGCTCACATCTATTAAGCTCATCTATAAAAAGAAGTGCTTTTCCATCATTTTTTGAAGCCTTTTTATCTAATTCTAATAACTTATAATGAGTAGCATATATTGTCTTTCCCTCTCTAACAATAGGAAGGCCTCCTATTTCTCCTTCTTTTAATAAATTTGCATCTATTGTTACAGTTTCATATCCATTTATTTTTGCTAAATCTTTTACTAAGGCAGTTTTTCCTATACCACTTTCTCCAATAATAAGAGGAACATCTCCAACTTCAATTATTAAATTTACTGTATTTAAAATTTCTGAATACTTCATAACATCCTCCTACTTTGAAAGTGTATAATCCACTAATAATTTCCACATTCCCATATAAATCTTATTTTATCCATTTCTAAAATTTTAAGATTTAAAAAATCTTTTATATACTTTTCTGTAAAATCATCATCTTCTAGTTTTTTAATTAGCACCTTTACTACTGTTTCTGGCTCTATTGACCCACATAAATACTTAACAACTTTTATATTATCTCCTATAAATATCTCAAGATCATCTAAATCATAATTTGAAATAAAATTAATAGCTTCTTCATTGCTTTTTATTGCCAGTCTTTTTATTTCTAAAGTTGGGTCATCTATAAATTTAATAGCCCCCCAATAATTTTTTATAGCTTCTATTTGAACTTCTCTTGATGGATTTTTTATGTATTTTATAGCATCATAATCTTTTTTTACTGCAAGAAGGCATAATTCTTCGCTTGGACTTTGTATGTATTGAATTGCCCACCCCTTGCTTCTTACTGCTTCCTCTTTAACTCTATTTGATGGATTTTTAATAAGTCTTAATGAATTCCAAAGCATTCTTACTGCTAAAACCTGTAAATCCTCCTCAACATACTCTATATATTCTATTGATAAAGGATTGCTTTTTATAGCTTCTTTTTTTATTTCATAAGTAGGATTCTTTACAAATCTTATTTATTAGTTCATCACTTGGATTTTCTATTTCTTTAAGTAACATTGGGTTTTCTCGTACTTGTCTTAATAAAACTTCATTTTCCATTTCTTGACCCCCACAAATATTAATATAATTTATTCTATATTAACTAATAATAATTATCAAGCAATTATATTATTTTTTAAAAAGCTAAAGTAAAATCTTTTTTAAAATGACCTTACTTTTAGCTTTCTTTAAATTTTTCTATATCTCTATTTATACAGAACAATAAATTATCTAATTCCCACACTTCCCCATCCTCTAAAAGCTTATTTAATGATTTTTCATATCTATTACCTTCTATTGTTCTGCCAAGAGAATTTAAAATTAATATTTTGTTCATTATATTAGATATAATATCTGATTTAACCTCAAAAAGCTTTTGAGCATCTTTTATTTCATCTTTTATTTCAAGCATTTCTTCATCAAGCTTAAATGCTGCATCTGCTGCACTTTTAAGTTTATCTTTTAATTCGTTTGGAAGTTGCTTTTTATATTTATAATTTAAAGAATGTTCTATTGTTGCCCAAAAGTTCATTGCTAAAGTTCTTATCTGAAACTCTGCTAATATTTCTATATGCCCACTTGCCATATTTACTGGATATTTTATTATCATATGATAGCTTCTATATCCGCTTGGCTTTACATTTTTAACATAGTCTTTCTCATAAAGAATCTGCATATCTTTTCTGCACCTTAAAAGTTCAACTACCTTATCTATATCATCAACAAACTGACACATTATTCTAAGACCTGCTATGTCTTCAAGTTCATATCCAATTCTATCTATTGGTATTTGAAACTTGTTAGCTTTTTCTAAAATACTTGAGACCTCTTTTACCCTTCCTGTTACAAATTCTATTGGTGAGTATTCATTTCTTTTTCTATATTCTTTTCTTATACTTCTAATCTTAACCTTTAATTCATCTACTGCTTGCTCATAAGGCATAAGAAAGTTTTTCCAATTGTTAACTGACATAAAAACACTCCCCCTATAATTTTTCTATAGTATAGTATTTCAATACTTTTATCCTGTTATTCTTCTAATATACATTTAGGGCAAAAATTTAAATAATCTGACGAAGTCATTATATAATCTATTCCATCATATTCACCATCTAATACCCTTACTAAAGCTGGTCCATGCAAATGTCCATAAATAACTTTTTCTACATTATACTCCTTAAATATTGTTACAAAACCAGACTCTTCAAACTTATCATTTGTAGGTGGATAATGTAACATTACTATAAACTTTGTATAGCCATTTTTCTTTGCAGCATCTAATGATAATTTTAATCTTATCAGTTCTCTTTCATAAATTTTTTTATCTTTCTCCGTAAACTTCTCTGAATTAGGACACACCCATCCTCTAGTTCCACATATAGCATATTCTTTATATGTAAAGAAATTATTTTGTATAAATTTAGTATTTTCATACATTGAATTTAACTTACTAATACTTCCCCACCAATAATCATGGTTTCCTTTTGAAATTATCTTTCTTCCCGGAAGGCTATCAATCCAATTTAAATCAGCTAAGCTCTCATCTGCCTTCATAGACCATGAAATATCTCCTGCTATAAGAACAGTATCTTCTTCTTTTATAAGTTTAAACCAATTTTCTTTAATCTTTTCATCATGTTTAGACCACTTTTCACCAAAAATATCCATTGGCTTTTCTGTGCTAAATGATAAATGCAAATCTGATATAGCATATAGTGCCATTAAAATTCTCCTCTTCTTCTTTTACTTACAGTTATAATATTATAACCTTTAAGAAAGAAGGTCAATAAATTTATATGAATTTTTACTATTTTTTGTAAATTAATATAGTATTAATTTTTAATATACTTATGTGTAGTTTGTTCAATTATATAAGTGATAAGTAGTTGCTTTATATATATTAAAAAGTGTGAATTATTATTTTCCATCAACATGCTTTAAGTCAATGCAAGATAATAATTCACACTTTTCTAACTAAAAAAATTCATAAAACTTCTTATGCTAAACTTTGTTAATAACTTTATTTTAAGCTAATTCAATTTTATTATAATTTTTCTTTCCTCTTTTTACCAAGGCTGCTCCATCTTTAAAATCTTCCTCTGAAATAACTCTTGTAACTTCAGTAACCTTTTCTCCATTAATAGATAATCCACCTTGTTCTATTAATCTTCTTGCTTCCTTCTTTGATGGAACTATTTTATTTTCTGCTAATATATCAAGTATTCCTGTTCCTAATTTTTCTCTTGAAATTGTAACTGTTGGAACATTGCTCATATCAACACCACCAGCAAATAATGCTTTTGCTGCTGATTCTGCTTTTTTAGCTTCTTCTTCTCCATGAACAAGCTTAGTTACTTCATAAGCTAGAACTTCTTTAGCCTTATTTATCTCTGCACCTTCTAATGCTCCTAATCTTCTTACTTCATCCATAGGTAAGAATGTTAATAATGCTAAACATTTTTCTACATCAGCATCATCAACATTTCTCCAATATTGATAGAAATCAAATGGTGAAGTTTTTTCTGGGTCTAACCATAAAGCTCCTCCAACTGTTTTTCCCATCTTTTGTCCTTGACTGTTTGTAAGAAGAGTACAAGTCATTGCAAAAGCTTCTCCTTGAGCCTTTCTTCTAACAAGCTCAACACCAGCTATCATATTTGACCATTGGTCATCTCCACCAAGCTCCATTTTGCAGTTGTATTTTTGATTTAATACATAAAAATCATATCCTTGCATTAACATATAGTTAAATTCTAAGAAAGATAACCCCTTTTCTAATCTTTGCTTAAAGCATTCTGCTGTAAGCATTCTATTTACAGAGAAATGAGTTCCCACTTCTCTTAAAAAATCTACATAATTAAGATTTAATAACCAATCTGCATTATTTACCAATATTGCCTTGCCATCACTAAAGTCTATAAATCTTTCCATTTGCTTTTTTATAGACTCAACATTATGTTGTATTTGCTCTTTTGTAAGCATTTTTCTCATATCAGTTTTACCACTTGGGTCTCCAACCATAGCTGTTCCCCCTCCTAGTAATGCTATTGGTCTATGACCTGCCTTTTGCATATGTGCCATAAACATCATCGCTATAAAATGTCCTACATGTAAACTATCTGCTGTTGGGTCAAACCCTATATAAAAAGTTATTTTCTCCTTTTCAAGCAATTCTCTTGTTTCTGCTTCATGAGTGAATTGCTTTATGTATCCACGTTCCAATAACTCATCTAATACACTGCTCATTAAAAAAATCCTCCTATTTATCTTGAAAATTCTAGTATTTTTAGTATAACCTTATTTCTATTAACTTTCAAGAATTTGAAATATATTTTGTATTATTTAACTTACACAAAATTCACACCTTATTTCTTAAAAATATCTATATTATCTAAATTATTGTATCGTCTAGGTTTAAAGTTAAAACGTTCAAATAAATAAATTGGGATTGTTATTCTGTTTCCATCTACTCCACCATAAGTATCACCTTTTAAATAAAGTATTTTATCTATCTTTCCTTTCTCATATGCCTTCATTACACTTTTTCCTGCATCTTTGCCTGTCTTGACCTCTATTCCATAAATATGCTCAGAATCTTTTAGTAAAAAATCTAGCTCATAATTTGCAAATGTTGCAAAATTGGTCATTAGTTTTTTATTTTTTAACACAATACAAACATAATTTTCATTTCGTATTCCCATAGAAATATCTTTATCTATTTCCATGTTAATTAATAAATAATTTAATATTCCTAAGTCATTAAAATAAAATCTTTGATTATACTCTATATTCATTAAGTCACAATCTACGGCTTTATCACAACCATATAAGGCATGATTAGATAATAACCAGCTTAATACAGCAGTATATTGTTTCTTGTTAAAACTTAAACTACCTTCCCTATAATTTAATTTCTTACTTAACTTAATTAACTCTTCTCCTGCATTATTATTCTGCATTCCTTTTTTCTCTCGTATTAGCAATCTTGCAAAATAATTAAATGCATTTCTAATAAGAATTATATATTCTTCAGATTGTAAATATCTTGCTGACTCTTTTGCAAATATTAATAACAATTTGTCATATAAATCATAAACTGGTCTCATATCTAACTCTTTTAAAAAAGTATTTACTATTGCTGGATAGCCCCCAATACTAATATAAGCATTGTAGTATTCATTTAATAAATCATAACCTTCCTTAGGAGAATTTCCATATAAATCTATAGTATCAAATAAATTTACTACATCCTTTCCTACTGCACCTAAGAATTCCCTAAATGATAGTGGATATATTGTAATAGTCTTAAAATCACCTGCTGACTCCCAAAAATCATTACTTAAAGATGTTCTTCCTAAATAACTTCCTGTTACTATAAACCTACAATACATTAAACGATTAAAACTTCGTATCTTATTATATACCAAGCTAGACTCCTGTATTTCATCTATTATAACAACTGTATCTTTTTTATATACTTATTTAAAATATCAATAAATACCTTACCTGTATCATCTGCTATATTTATATAAATTACATTTTTAAAATTTTCATTAGCAAACTTTGTTGATAAATAGGTTTTTCCCACTTGCCTAGCTCCCTCTACAAGTAATACTAAATCACTATTATCTTTCCAATCCAGAAAATCTTTATAAACATCCCTTTCTATATCCATATCTAAAAATCTACTACTTAAAATGTAATCAAATTTAGTAGCAGTTCCTCCTTTCTTTATTAAACCTAAATCTATTCCTAACATCTTTGCTTTTGGTTTTTCAGTATGAATACTATATTTTAGTTCCTGGTAAAATAACTTTAAAGCTATTTTCTTCTTTAGAGTTAACTAACTTTACCTTTCCTATTCCTTTGAAGGAATTTTTCATTTTTTTTTCATAAAGCCACATATTTCTTCTTATATAATTTATATTTTTTCCTTGTATATTTTTCTGTATAAGCTCTCCAGGGCTATCAATTACTACACTATTTTGTGATATTACTATTTCTATAACCCTATTTACTTCTGAATATGCTCTATATAATATTGCATTTTTTATTGCTTCCATTATAGCCACAATAGGATAACTAGTTGGTACTATATTTTTAATAACTTCTTCGCTTTTTAAAATCATTGTAATTAAAGAACCTTGAATTATGTTTATTTCATCTATTTTTTTATTTACTCTGTTTATTATTCTTATCATATTATTAGGAATACATAAGCTATTTTCTTCACTAAATACTAAAAGCCCACCATAAGTACACTTTTCTTCACCAGTTTCTTTATCAATATTTATTATTCCTGTACTTTCTAAGAGAAATATTTTATTTTCTTCTGTTAATTTAATACCTTTCTTATTAAAATACCTTTCTAATAATTCATTATCTAATAAACTTATATCACTTCTTGCTATTGTTGAAGTTTCTATTGTTAAATCTAAATTTTCTTCAAATATTCTTAAAAGCTCTTGCTTTCTCATAATATCTGTAGTTGAGCCTCTTCTTATATAAAAAGCTCCATTTTCTCTAACTTGATAAGGCTTTTGCTCACCAGTAAGAATAGTTATTACTCCAACCTTTTTATCCTTAATGTCTAAAAAATCCACCTTAACAGGAATTGGGGGTTCACATCTTGAAGATATAATCTGTTGAATTTGTTCTTCTTTAAATAACTCCTCTTCCTTTATGCCTTCAATAACCTTTGATTTATCTATAATTCCAACAACAATATAACCTCGTCCACCCTTTGAATTCGCAATTGCACAAACATCCTTTGCTAATTCTTTTTTACCTGTTTCATTCCATAATTCTAATCTTAATTTAAAATCAAGCTTTGTTCCCTCTTCTTTTTTTAATAGTCTTTGAAGCTTTTTAATATCCATATTATAAATCTCCCCTAACAAAGATATTATAAAAATTATAGAGTAGATATTTTTCTTTCTACTCTATAATATTATCCTTTAAGTTTGTAATGTCTTCTATATAAATATTATATCATATTAAATTATATAAAATACTATAAGCTATCTTTAACAAGGCTACTTCCCTCAATTACTATATTAACATTGACATTAAGATTTGTGCTTTGAAGAGGATTATCTAAATATTTATGTGGATATTTTTCTTCTATGAGCCTATTAACTCCAATTAAATCTATTCCTTCTTTTTTATAATCATTAAATAGATTTTCTAAATAATTTTTTATTTTTTCTTCTTGAATATTTTTTATGGTATTTAATACTTCATTATTAATTTTAAGCTTTCCTTGAATTTCTCCAACAGAAACTCTTATATTTAAATTTTTATTTATAGTAACAATATTATTTTCAATATTTACTTTAGTTGATTGATTTTTTTCTAATATATCTAATGTTATAAATTTATCAGGTTCATTTGGATTTTGAATTTCAAAGGTTCCTTCATTTACAGGCTCCATTAATAGGTTATAACTTAAAACCTCTGTTGGTTCCATCTTCTTTAACATTTTGTTATCTCTTATAACTGCTCCACCGTTTAATTGAATTTTTTTATCTAATATATCATCCTTAATTTCAATTGCTGTTATTATATTTATAGCATCTTTATTAAAAGAATTGCTTATATAATCATTAACATTTTCACTTATTATCTTTCCATTTCCAATATTATTTTGAACTAAATCATTTAAGTATAGTCCTAAATATTCACCATCATCTCCTATTATTTCAAGGAGTTCTGAAACCTCCCCAAAATATACAAACATGTATGGTTTAAAGCCAAACTGTTGGTCATTATTAATTAAATCTATATATTTTTTTATTCCATCTTGTGCTACTTGTTCTGTAAATATATATGCTCTTACCTGACTAAAGTTAAGTTTATTACTTGATATTTCACTTATATCTCTTATAGCTTCTAAAGAAGTTTTTCCTTCTCCTTTAAATATCATTCTCTTTCCTTCATCAGAACTATCTCCTGCATTTCTATATGGCTTTACACAATCTATGTATATAATAACATTGTTATTTTCATCCTTATCAAATATTATTGAGGTTGCAAAGGTCATTTTGTTAATTTCTTTGTAATTAAAGCAAGATACTAAAGTTAATAAATATATAACTAAACATATCATGATAGCAAATTTTCTTTTCAAGCTAATCTTCGCCCCCCTTTTGTATTACCCTTTTTGATATTTTGTTTAATTTTCCTCTAAATATTATGTCTTTAAATTTATAAGTTTCTATACTTCCTAGAGGAAATAAATATGAATACCCTCCTGTTTCTAAATCCCCAAGCTTTGATATTAATACAAGGCTTATTAAGAAAAATCCTGGAAGACCAAAAACAGAGCTTACAATAGTTATAATTATTGACCATACAGATAAGGCTCCATAAACCTTTGGTATCAAGAAATAACTTAATGTGCTTGCTGCAACCACAATTATTGTTATCCTTGAAGAAATTCCTGCTCCAACAACAGCATCTCCTAAGATTAAAGCAGCTACTATGCTCATTGCCCCACCAATTGGCTGTGGAAGTCTTAAACCTGCTTCCTTTATTAGTTGAAAAGCTACTACCATAATTAAAACCTCTATTATTGTTGGGATTGGTACTCCAGCTCTTGCAACTGCTAATCTAAATAAAAACATTGAAGGTATAAGAGCAAAATGATAATTTACTATAGCTACATATAATCCTGGCAAAAAAGTTGCTATAAAAAATGCAAACCATCTTAAGACTCTTGTAAAATTTGCAAAATATCTATTTACATAATAGTCATCTGGTGCTTGAAAATTTTCTAAGAAAAAATAAGGAACTGTTATCACAAATGGGGTTCCATCAACTATAACAGCAACTCTCCCTTCTAATATCTTTGCTGCTGCTTCATCTGGTTTTTCAGTATATCCAACAGTATCAAAGACTGAATTTTTTCCTCTTAATTTTTCTTCTATGTAATTTGTATCTAATATAAAATTTAAATTTAAACTTTTTATTGTTTCCTTTACATTGTTTATTAAATATTCTGGAGCCATTCCCTTTAAATATGAAATACAAACACTAGTCTGGCTTTTCTCTCCTACATATACTGTTTCAAATTTTAAATCTGAATTTTTTATTTTTCTTCTTATTAAAGATACATTATCTACAATAAGTTCAGTAAATCCTTCTCTAGGACCCTTTACAACAGCTTCTGTAATAGGAATAGATACAGACCTTCTAATAAATCCTTTTACTTCACAATATATTATTTTTTCTGTGTTATCAAAAAGTATTATTAAATCTCCTGATAATACATGAAGTACTCCATCATCAATGTCTTTTGCTATTCCTGCTGCACCTATATCTAAAAATTTTGTTACTACTTCTTCTATAGAATTGCAAGAATTGCCTATTGAATGAAGAGGTTCAACTACATAATCACTTATTTGAACTGCACTACATATATCATCTATAAAAACTAATGTGCATTTTCCAAAATTTGTAGTTACCTCTCTATATTTTACATCAAATGAATTTTCAAGTATCACCTTTACTTTCTCTAAATTTACATTCATAACATCACCATAATTTATTATTCTCAATTTTTGAATTAATATTCGTAATTTTGTTAATACTATTAATAAATAAAAAGGAGGCAACAAAAAACAATGGATAAACTATCAACAAAACACTTTACATTTTTCATACTTGGAAGTAGTTTAATAGCCATAAAAAGCTATTCTTCAATATTTATAAATATGGGGGGACGAGATACTTGGCTTTTATTTCTTATATCATCATTAATTTTTTCAATTGCTTTTTTATATCTTATAAACATAAGTAAAGATAACCTTGATATAAAAGAAGTATTTTTAAGCTTAAATACCTTTGGAAAGTTTTTATTATATATCTTTGGGCTTGGATTATTTTTTATTTCAGTAGAATCTGCTTCTGTACTATCAAGCTCCATACACAGTAATTTTTTCTTATCAACACCTATATGGTATTGTTTAGCCTTCTTTCTTGTATGTACTTCTTATGTACTTTTTAAAAACTTTAACAGTATATTAATATTAGTTTTAATTACAGTTTTCTCAACACTTATTGGAGATATAATACTATTTATATTAATTGGAAAGTATTTAGATCTATCTTATCTTCTTCCAATAATGGCTAATGGAATAAGCTATGATAAAATTCTTGCTATAATCCTTATGCTTGGCTCATTGTCCTCAATATGTATATCTTTACCTTATTTAAAGCTATTATCAAGTAAAAAAGGACTAGTAAAACATTCAACCATAGCATTAATAATATGTTTTTCAATTATAGTTTCATCTCTTATCTCTACAATCTCATTTTTTGGACCTGTAAGAGCTGGAAATATATTTTACCCTGAATTTGTTCAATCACAAAGAGATTTTATATATTTAAAAATGTATGTATGTGGTTTATTAAATATATTTTAGCTTCATATAGTATAATTTTATTATTTAAGGACATAATTAATAATAAGAAAATTTTCATAATAATATATAGCTTCGTAGTATTTATTGTTTCTTGGTATATTACCCAAAATCAATATCACTTTTTTCAATGGCTTAAAATATTGCAATTATGTTTATTCTTAACCTTACTAATTACTCCAATTTTAGGTTTTACAATATATAAATTTAAAAATAATAAATTAAGAAAGGAGAATTTTAATGGAAGATAAAAATATTATCTGTAAAGATAGTGGAAAAGAATTTGTTTTTACTACTGGTGAACAAGAATTCTATAAAGAAAAAGGATTCACTAATGACCCTGTTAGATATGCTGATTGCAGAAAAGCAAAAAAGCAACAAAGAAATAATAATTAAAAATATTAAAACATTAATACACCTTTTTCTAAATACTTAAAAATCTTATTTAAAATTTGACAGTTAATTTTGTAAATTTTATAATAGAAATTAAAGTAAAAAAATTAGAAAGAGGTGTTTATTAATGAGTGAAACTCTTGAAAATACAAATAAAAAGATTATTTTCAGTGGTATTCAACCATCTGGAGATTTAACTT
>CACZYK010000113.1 GCA_902785295.1 uncultured Clostridium sp. | reverse complement strand
CATCAATAAATGAAATTTTTAAAACATTAAAATTAGCTTAGAACCCCACTTTCTACCTAACTGTAAAATTTTGTAATTAAAAACGCACTATTATAGTTTTTAGTTTCTTCATAAAGAATAGAACTATACTCATTCCAATCTTTTATTTCATTTAAATCCTTACTCATAAAGCCACCCCTTTTCCGTCAAATAGGAAAGGAACTCCTCTACATCACTTTTTGCAACTTCTTCTGAAATTTCATATTCTTTCATTAATAAAGATATTAACTTATCTTCTGACACTTCTTCTTCTAAAGCTTTCCATAGAAAAACTCCTGTTTCATTTAATCCTATGACTCCTTGAATTTCTGCTGTTCTTTCTCCTACTGGAACTGCCATATATGAATCTGCTACCTTTCTTACTACAAATCCTTCTTTTATTCTCAAAGTAACCTCCCCCCTTTACTGAATGTTCTAAAAATTTTGTCTTTTCTTGTTTTCTTTAATATACATCTTTTGATATTTTTTTTGTCAATATATTTCGAAAAAAATTTATAATCCCATTTTTCTATGAATGTAATAAATATTCTTTGCTTCTTCCTTAAACTTAGATCTATTAATTATTTTATTCATAGTAATTTTTCTTCTTGTTGTAATTAATCTAAAAGCCCTATTAATCCATGCTATTGGATATAAAAATTTATATTTTTTCACATAAGAAAATTCATTGGATAAAACATCAACGCTTGGAAAAATCATTGAAAAATTAGTATTTATTTTAGGATTTTCTATTTCTCTTCTATAACGATTTAACATATCATTTTCAACACTCTTTCCAAATGTCCCACTATTTATTATATATTCAGTGATATTTTCCAAAAAACTTTCTTCTAAATATACCTTTTCTTTAAATTCGACTCCAAACCAAAAATTGCACAAAGTAAAAACACTTTTTGTAAATTTTTTAAGTTTTATTTTATTAAGTTCATTCCAAAAATAATCCCAATTAATTTTATCTTTATATTGCTTTGCATATATAGCAATATCTAAAAACATCCTAACTCCACACCCTTCATTATAAAAATGTTTTGCTAAGTGTGCTATTAAAAATATAAGATGATACTCTAATGTAAATTCATAAGTAAAATTTCCTTCTTTTAAGATTACATTATCCCAAGCTTTATTAAAATATTCTTCATAATCTACATCTTCAGATATTTTGTCATAAAATATACTTGTATGAACTTCTAAATTCATTCCAACCTTACTATAATTTCTAACTGCTCTTACAGTTTTCACATGAATGTAACCAAGAGATAAAAGTACTTCATGAACTTTATCAATATCCTTATTCTTAACTAAAAAATCAACATCTCCCATTGTTCTTAAATCTGGATCTGGATATAAATTTTTAATTATATATCCCTTCATAAGAACATGAGGAACACCTTTTAATGAAAGTTCTTTTATGAGCTTTTTCATTTCATATTCTTGATTAACAGAATTTTGGAGTTGTATAAGATAATTCATTTTTTCTTGTTCTAATAAATCTTTTGAAATATTTACTGTGTCGTTTTGCTTTTGTAATATAACATATACAATTCCAGTTAAAGAATGATTATTTGCTATGCTAAATATAATATTCCAATCTAATTCATTATTATATTCTAATGGTACTTCATTGATATAGCTTGATAAAATCTTAAAAAAATATTTTTTATTTATATCCATTATTCTTGAGCCACCTTTTCCATTTATTAACTTAATTATATATTATAGCATTAATAAAATATTTGCAAAATAGTAATATATTATTATTTACAAAATTTATTCAAATATAATTGTAAAGTGAATTTTTTAATATTTTATTTTTTAGTTGCCTTTTCCATTTATTAATATAATTACATCGTTAATAAAATGGTCATATTTTATTATTATTTGTTTTATTTTCAAAAATTTTACGATTAACTACTTTAAATATTTATGTTAATCTGCTACAATGTAATTTATATAGGAGGTGAATATTATGAAAAATTTTAAAAAGATTATTATTGGTCTAATTACTTTTTCAATGTTAATATGTTCTATGGTTTCAGCTGCCACAGCAAATGACATAATAACTGCTACAAAAGAAGCTGGATTTGGAGAGTATGCAGCAGATATTTCAAACTATCTTCAAACTCATAAAATGACAAAAAGTGAAGCCACTTCAATTGTTGATGAAATTAAAAAATCTCAAAATGTACTTAAAGGTAGAGCTTTCTCTGAACTAACTTTAAGTGAAAAATCAGCTTTAAAAAAATATGCTGAAACTGCTGCAGCATTTGCCGGATTAACTCTTAAAGTTAATGCAGGGAACGTTTCTGTAGTAGATGCAAAGGGAAATGTTCTTAGAGAAATAACAGTTTCTCAATTAGCAGTAGTTATAAATGCTCTTAACTTTGATAAGCTACAAGAATTAGTAAAAGTAATTGTTGATTATCATAAAAATCCTGATAAGGCATTTAATCCATCAAGTGGAACAATGCAAAATACAGCTACAAGCTATGGAAATTACATGGTTTTAGGTGCTGGATTAATATTATCAGCAGGAGCTATTTTTGCAATAAGTAAAAAGAAAGCATTAGCTTAAAATATACATAGAGGTTTTTAATATTATGAATAAGGAAAAAAATAAAATTTCTACTCATAGACGCAGAAGCTCTAGTATTGCAAGGAAGATAGGGATTATGTTTATAATCCCTATTTCTTTAGCTATATGTGGAGCTTTAATAATACTAAGTGCAGGTTGGAAGTATATTACTGCTGGACTTGATTTAAGTTCATTTTTATTTGCTTCTACTCCTATTGAACTAGCAAAAACAGAATTTAAAATAAATAATAAACAAATTGTAAGACCTGATATTGGTGAAAACTTTGCTACACTAAAAATTCCTTCAATTAATCTTGAAAAACCTGTTTTTCATGGAGATGGAAAAGAACAACTTTCTCAAGGTGTTGGACATTTTGTAGGAAGTACAATTCCTGGTGAAGGAGGAAATGTAGTTTTAGCTGCCCATAGAGATACTGCTTTTAATGCTTTACAAGACATTAAAGAAGGAGATGAAGTTATAGTTTCCACATATTATGGAGATTTTACTTATAAAGTTTCAAATATAAGAATAACAAATCCTGATGACACGACAGTATGTGAACCTACAGATAAGGAACAACTTACATTATACACATGTTATCCTTTTAACTTCATCGGAAGTGCACCTCAAAGATATGTTGTTGTCTGCGATTATACAACAGAATAGGAGAAAGAAATATGAAAAAACTTAAAAATTTAGCTTCATTTATAATATCTTTACTTCTTACTTTTGTATTTTTAGCAAATATATTTTTAGTATTTTTTAAAAATACAGTCTTAGATATAGGTTTATATATTGAAGCTTTAGAAAATAATAAAGGTGTTGAAAGCATTTATGAAAGTATAAATGATAATATTAGTTATTTAATGTTAACTAATAATATCCCCCAAGATACTATGAAAGACATTATAACCACAAAAGAAATTCAAGATCAAGTAGACTCTACTATGATAACAATGGTAAGCTTTGTTCTAGGAATGGATTCAAATGAAAGCTCTTTAAATACTGAGCCTTACTTAGAAAAATTTGATGAAAAAATGAATAACTTTATAGCAGAAAATTCTATTACAATGACTGATAACTTAAAAAATAACATAAATACCATTAGAGCATCTGTAGATACTATTTTAACTTCTGAACTTGAAATAGTAGACTTAAATAAATTTGTAAATTCCTCTGTTGGAAATAAAATAAAAAAGGCATTTTCTATTTTAAATAGTACAGCTTTTTCTATATCAGTACTTGCAATAGATATTATTTTAATAGCTTTTATAGCTCTTATTTGGGGAAAGAAAAAATTTCATAGAACCTTTGCATGGATTGGATATTCTTCTGTAGCTTCTGGACTTATATTATTTTTAATTTCCTTTAGTGGCTATATTTCTAAATTTTATGATTCCTTAATAATAGGAATACCTTACTTAAAAAACTTTATAATATCTATAATAAAAGTGTATCTAAAAAATTTATGTATAAATTCTTTATTTTTCATTATTTTAGGAATAATTTTCATTATAGTTTACTTTGTCTGTTATACAAAAAAGTTAAAGAAAGTTTGTTAAAAATAAGTGAGAGGACCTTCCTCCCACTTACTTAATAACCTAATGTCTCTAAATATTTTATAAAACTATCCTTAAGCTTTTCATCTCTTAATGCAAACTCAACAGTAGCTTTTAAATATCCTAATTTTCCCCCAACTCCATATCTTTTTCCATCAAATTTATATGCATACATTGCTTCTTTTGAAATTAGTTTTTGTAATGCAGTAGTAAGATGTTTTTCATTTTCCTTACCTAGTTTTTGATTATCCAATATATTGAATATTTCTGGAGTAATTATATATCTTCCCATCATGGCTATGTTTGATGGTGCTTCTTCTGAAAGAGGCTTTTCTATCACTCCCTTTACTTTCATTACCTTATCATCTATATTAATTCCACTTACTATCCCATATTCTTGTGTTTTTTCTATTGGAATATCTTGAACGCCTAAAATTGTCATAAGTTGCTTCATTACAGGAGTTTTTTCATTATACATTATTACATCACTTAAAAGAAGTGCAAATGGTTCATTATGTACAAAGCATTTTGCACAACGTACAGCATCACCAAGTCCTCTTGGCTCCTTTTGTCTTATAAAATAAAGCTGAGCCATTTTTGAAATTTCCCTTACCATTTTAAGCATTTCTTCCTTATGAGCATTTTCAAGCTCCATTTCAAGCTCTACAGACCTATCAAAATGGTCCTCTATGCATTTTTTATTTCTTCCTGTAACAACAAGAATTTCCTCAATTCCAGAAGCTACTGCTTCTTCAATTATATATTGTATAGTTGGCTTATCAACTATTGGAAGCATTTCCTTTGGTTGAGCCTTAGTTGCAGGCAAAAATCTTGTTCCTAATCCCCCTGCAGGAATGACTGCCTTTTTTATTTTTTTCTTCATATTATATACCTCCTTTGTGCTTGAAAATTTCATTAAAACACTATATTTATTTTCTCCCTATTAATATTTTACTAAATAATATCTAAATTATAACATTATTACTTCTAAAAATAAAATAAAAAAGCCTTAAATATATTTAGTTTTCTGAAAATATTTCTTTTCAAAACAAAAAGCCATATTCTTTCAAATATAGCTTATATAATGCTTGCTACTAGTAATTTGTAACACTTAGTATCTTAACAAAAGGACTTAGCTCTATCGCTTGCTAATATATCTCATTTATGCTTATTTCTAATAATTCTAAGCCCTTAATGTACTTGTAAAATTAGATTTACCAAGTATAAAAGGTAATTTTTTATTAATTATTTCAGATACAAAATATAATATACTACATGCTAATATTGCATATATAACTCCAATAAAAAATTTTCCTATATCACTTGTTCCAAATAAATTTCTTGGAATAATAAATTCTATTAATTTAAATACTATATATTGATGTAATGAATAATATATTAAACTATTCTTTCCAATATAACTTAATATTGATATTTTCTTAATATTATAAAATAATGTTATGCACATAAACATTCCTGAAATTGCAGATATTATAAAGAATAAATAATTTCCATATGTGTTATAAAACATATCTATTCTTTCATGAATAGATTTAAAATTTAAAAATCCAAACAATATATTTATACTTAGGTAAACAATAATATATTTTAGTTTAAAGTATACCTTTATTTTTTCAAAATATATTTTAAATAAATAACCTAATCCAAAAAATAATATAGCAATTAAACTGATATCAATAGAATATGGTAAATTCATATCAATTAAATTTTTATAAATTACTCCAATAACAAATACAATATTTACAGAAATCAAGATTTTCAAATTATCCTCTTTAACAATTTTAAGTATTAAATAAAATATTACTTGACAAAAAAATATGCACCCTATAAACCATAAAGCTGATACTATTGTTTTCCCTCTAGCTTGAAATATTATATCAAAAATATTGTTATTTAAATTAGCAATTACATTTGAATATCCTATTTTACTTACAATATCAAAAATAGTATTTACAATAGTCATAAAAATTGAAAATACCATTAAAGGCAACAACAAAGTTTTAGCCTTATATATTAAAAAATCTTTGAAATTTGAATATTTTTTAATAGAAAATATATACCCAGACAAGAAAAAAAACAAAGGCATATGGAATGTATATATTTCTGTTACAAGTGTTTCAGGGAATGATGCATGCCCTAACATAACTAAAATTATTCCAAAGCCCTTTAACATATCTACCCATTCAATTCTTTTATATTCCCCCATATTATCTCCCTTAAATAAAATCAACATTTTTTTCACCAATAAATTAATTATATACCATTCCTCTTCTTAATCAAAGTTATTTTATATGTTTACAAAAATTTTCTTAAAACAAAGTATAAAAAGCCATACTCTTTCGAATATAGCTTATCTCATGCTTTCTACTTATAATTTTCTTTGCCCTTAGGCTTCTAAACAAATACTTCAAATATTTCTTTTCCTTCAACAATTAATTCTTCTTTTTTATATTCTTTATTTTGATTAAAATTAAATACTAGTAAATATCCTTTATTTTGATTATTAATGTTAAGATAATCTACTAATTGCTTTAGACCTTTTTTATGGTATTCTTCTCCATGCCATACTTTTAGCTCTATTATATATTTATTGCTATTATAGACTATAACTATATCTAATCTTTTTTCCTCTGAAATTTGAACTTCTTTAAAATCAAAGCCTACTCCATTTATTATTGGCTTTATAAATGCTAGAAAAAGT
>CACZYK010000112.1 GCA_902785295.1 uncultured Clostridium sp. | reverse complement strand
TGGATACCTAAAAATAGGTAATGATATAGTCTACGCTTATATGAAAGTATAAGAAGTTCATAAGAGAACTGCATAGGAGTAACGAACTTATGTGAATGGTATAAAACTTGTAGAAAGTTATAAGTATATAAAAATTAAATAATAGTAATTTCAAGACTATAAATAAACACTTATCTAATGCAATAGCTGAACAGTGCTTTTATGAATTTATAAGACAAATAAAATATAAAAGTGAATTTAATGGAATAAAATTTATTCAAGTAGATAGATTTTATCCTAGTTCAAAGAAATGTTCTTGTTGTGGAAATATAAAATAGGTGAATTTTGAGAAATTACTAAAATTTTATATAGGGTGCGTTGTACCCGAATTTAAGCCTTTGGAGAGCTACACCAAACTAGAGTAGATATAGTAGATTTACTATTTCAAAATAGAGCTTTATGAAGAAGGAAACAAAGTAAAATTTATATATTTATAACTTTTTATAAGTTTTATGCAACGGAGCAAGAAGAATGGATACGCTATTTTCTCTTATTAGAAATACAGAGATACCTCCAACACAACTTTTGCCAACACATGTAAATAGAACAGAAGAATTATTTAAAATGGGAGTTGAATATATAAAAGAAGGTGGATATATTGACTTTACAACAAGTAGTGATGAAGAATTTTTAGAAAAGGGAGAATTAACAGCAAGTGAAGGATTAAAAAAGATATTAGATATGAATCTTCCTATAAGTCATGTTACATTTTCTTCTGATGGAAATGGAAGTATGCCAAACTTTAATGAAAAGAGAGAACTTATTGGATTGAAGTTATGTAATGTTAGCTCATTATATGGAGAAGTTAAAAAGGCAATTTTGAATAAAGGAATATCTATAGAGTTAGCTTTAAGCACAATAACTTCAAATGTAGCAAAAATTTTAAAGCTAAAAGATAAAGGAGAAATAAAGAGTGGAAATATAGCAGACTTTGTTCTTGTAAATAAAGAAAGTCTTGAGATAGAGGATGTTTATGCAAAAGGAGAACAGGTTGTTAAAGATGGAATTCCAATTAAGAAAGGTATGTTTGAATAAAGAGGGCATAAAAGCCCTCTAAATTAGCTTTTGAAAAAAACATGATTACCTATAGTTGTAATATCAGTTTTTTCTGTGGATTTCATCCAAGGGCAAGTAGCTATTTTGGGGTTGTAAAAAAATAAAGCATTATTTGTTGGGTCTACACCTTTAATTGCTTCGTAAACAGCATCATAACAAACTTTATCTGGATTAGCTACAATTTCATTGTTTTTTACACAAGAGAAAGCATTTTTCTGAAAAATAACTTCTTTAATGCTGTTTGGAAATTGAGAATTCATAACTCTGTTCAAAACAACAGAGGCAACAGCTACTTTTCCCTCAAAAGGTTCACCACGGCTTTCTGCATATACTAGTTTTGCCATAATGTCTATATCAGATTGAAGAATATATAGCTGTTTTTGTTTGCTATTAAATACTTGAACAACTTCGTCTGAATTTATGTAATTACTTTCTTCACCTTCTAAATAGCTATTTTCTTGAATAGAAGTAGTTTCAGCTTTTACTATTAAAGCTGGAAATAATAAAATTATTGAGACTAAGTAAAATAAAATTTGATTGAAAAATTTTTTCATGTTTAACCTCCTATTTCTAACCCAGTCAAAAAATAGTATGACCAAGAAAATTTTTATTATGCAAAAAAATATTAATTTAAATAAAAATTAAAATTTGATTAATATATATTTGCTTTGTGCAAAAAGGAATAAATTTGTTGTATAATTTAAATAAAAGAAATGTGAGGTGAGATATGTGCGAGATATTATTGAGTTTTTAGTAAATTCTATTAGAAATATATCTGTTTGGTCAATTTTAGATATTTCAGTTGTAGCATTTATATTTTACAAGGGTTATATGCTAGTAAAAGAAACAAGAGCAGAGCAATTATTAAAAGGAATATTTCTTGTTATAGCACTTTTCCCTATTAGTTATATTTTAAAATTAGATATGCTTTATTTTATTTTAAATAAAACAATAACAATAGGAGTATTAGCTGTTGTTATAATTTTTCAGCCTGAAATAAGAAGAGCGTTAGAACATATAGGAAGGTCAACTTTTGAAGATATACACAATAGCCAAACAATAGAAAAAAGAACTAAAGTTGTTAATGAAATAGTAACTGCCATGTCAAACCTAGCAGAAACAAAAACAGGAGCTCTTTTGGCAATAGAGCAAAGTACTGGACTTGGTGATGTTTTTGAGTCAGGAACAATATTAGATGCAGAGGTAAGTGCAAACTTGCTTGAAAATATTTTTGTTGTAAATACTCCATTACATGATGGTGCAACAATTATAAAAAATGGAAGAATATACGCAGCAGGTTGTGTACTTCCATTAACAAAGAATAATTCAATAAATAAAAAATTAGGAACAAGACATAGAGCAGCAATAGGATTATCTGAAAACTCTGATGCGTTAATAATTGTTGTTTCAGAGGAAACAGGAGTTATATCATTAGCTGTAAATGGAAGGTTAACAAGAAATTATGATAAGGAAAAATTAAGATCTATATTATTAAGAATAATGGAAAAAAGAGATGCAAAAAAAGTTAAAACCGCTAGTGAGAAGGTGATGACGTGGATAAAAGGAATGAAAAAGTAATTACAATAATAGTATGTGTATTATTATCATTTTCATTGTGGGTATATATATCTAATGTTGAAAATGTAAACAGAACAGTAGAACTAAAAAATATAAGTGTTACTATTGAAAATGAATCTGCACTTTCAGAATCTAAATTAGTATTATTGCCAGAGCAAGTATTCGAGGTTAATTTAAGAATAGAGGGTCCATCTAAAAAAGTTTATTCCATATCAAAACAAGATTTTAATCTTGAAGTTGATTTAAGTGCATATGCATTAAAAAGTGGAGTGAATAATATACCAGTTAAAATTGTAGATTACCCAGAAGGAATAAATATAAAAAATACAGGAAATCTAACTATTAAAGTAGTTTTAGAGAACTTAGAGGAAAAGGAAGTGAATGTAACCTCTAAGATTAATACAACATTTCAAGATGGAATATCAGAGGTTTCATCTGAAATATCTCCACAAAAAGTTACAATATCAGGAGCTTCAAGCTTTATAGATAAGGTTAGTCAAGTAATTATTGATGGAAGTGAAAGTAATATATCAAGAAATTTCTCTAGAACATTCAATTTAAAAGCAGTAGATGCTAATGGAGATGAAGTTGATGGAGTAGAAATTTCAACAAAGAAAGTAACATATTCTATGAAGGTTAAAAAGCAAAAAGAGGCTCCAATAAAAGTTGATTATCAAGGTTCATTACCTAATGGAATAAGTAAAGAGTTTGAGGAATTATCTATAAATAACATAATTATATCTGGTGAAGTTGATGATGTTGATAAAATAGAAAGTATAAAAACAGAGCCAATATACTTATCAAACATAACAGAAAATAAGAAAATAACATTAGATTTAGTTATTCCAGAAGGAATTAATGTTGTTGGCAATGATACATCTGTTATTTTAACCTATAATGTAAAAAATAATAATACAGTACCAGAAGTTACAGATGATGAGAAGCAGATAACTAAAACTATAGAAGGAGTCGAAATAAGTTATATAGATGAAGAATAAAAGGAACAAAAGCTGAGTTAGATAATATTACAAAAGACCAGATAAAAGTAGAAGCTTCAGTTAAAGAATTAACTACAGAAGGTGAAAATTCTGTTAATTGGAATGCAAGTTTAATAAATCCTGTAAATAATGTAAGTATTGTAAATAGTACAGGGTCAGCAGTTGTAAAAATAAGTTTAAAAGAATAAAATTTAATACAATAAAAAGTGCAGTGCTTATAAAAATAGTACATGCACTTTTTTTATTCTTTTGCGTTGACTTGGAGCTAACAGGGTGGAAAAAGCAAAAGAATAATTAAAACTTTTTTATTATACTTGTTAAGTTTAATAATTAACACTTTTTTTAGTTATATGCTAAAATAATATTACTTAAAATATAAAGAGAGTGATAGCAAATATGAGTATAAGAATAAACAATATAACATTAAAGCTTGATGAACCTATGGAATTACTTAAGAAAAAGGTTAGTAAAAAATTAAAGATAGATAAAGGGGAAATAAAAGAAGTTAAAATATTAAAAGAAAGTATTGATGCAAGAAAAAAGCATGATATTAAATTTAATTACATAATAGAAGTGAAATGTAAAAATGAAAAAAATCTTGTTGAAAGACTTAAAGATAAGGATATAAAATTAGAGGAAGAAGTTAAAGAAGAGTTTGTTTATGGTACAAAAGAAATGAAATCAAGACCTGTAGTTATAGGTCTTGGACCAGCAGGATTGTTTGCAGCTTTAACTTTAGCTAAACGTGGGTATAAACCAGTTGTGTATGAACGTGGAGAAGATGTGGATAATAGAACAAAAACTGTGGAAAAGTTTTGGAATGGAGAAACCCCATTAAATTTAGAGTCAAATGTACAGTTTGGTGAAGGTGGTGCAGGAGCTTTTTCTGATGGAAAGCTTACTACAAGAATTAAAGATAAAAAATGTACTTATGTTTTAGAGGAGTTAGTTAAGGCAGGGGCACCAAAGGAAATAATATATTCAGGAAAGCCTCATGTTGGAACAGATATCTTAAAAACTGTTGTTAAAAATATAAGAGAAGAGATAAAAAAGCTTGGTGGAGAGGTTAATTTTAATTCAAAATTAGAAAAAATAAATATTAAAGATGGAAAGCTTCAATCCATAATAGTTAATGGAAAAGAGGTTAATTGTGAAACACTAATACTAGCTATAGGACATAGTTCTAGGGATACATATGAAATGCTTTATAAAGAAGGAGTTTATATGGAACCAAAGGCATTTGCAATAGGTGTAAGAATAGAACATCCACAAAAAATGATAAATGAAAGTCAGTATGGAGAATATGCAAATCATCCAAGACTAAAAGCTGCAGATTACAGATTAACCTATCAAAGTGAAAAACTAAATAGAGGAGTATATTCTTTTTGTATGTGTCCTGGAGGTGTAGTTGTTGCAGCAGCTTCAGAAAAGGGAAGATTAGTTTCTAATGGAATGAGTTATCACGCAAGAGATTTAGAAAATGCTAATTCTGCTTTAGTTGTAACTGTAGGACCAGATGACTTTGAAGGAGATTCACCATTAAAGGGAATGGAATTTCAAAGAAAATATGAAGAACTGGCATATAAATTGGGAGGGTCAAATTATAATGCACCAATTCAACTGGTTGGAGACTTTTTAAAGGATAGACCAAGTGAAAAATTAGGAAGTGTTACTCCTACTTATAAGCCAGGATTTGAATTTAAAGAATTAAAAAATTGCCTTCCTGATTATGTTGTGGAGGCTTTAAAAGAAGGAATAGTATATTTTGATAAAAAAATAAAAGGATATGCTATGGATGATGCTGTTTTAACAGGAATAGAAACAAGAACATCAGCACCAGTAAGAATGGATAGAAATGAAAACTTAGAAAGTATAAATGTAAAAGGAGTATATCCTACAGGTGAAGGGGCAGGATTTGCAGGAGGAATAATATCAGCAGCAGTAGATGGAATAAAGGTTGCAGAGAAAATTATGAAAGAATTCAAATAAATTTCATAGGAATTTTCTGAAAACTTATGTTTTCAGAAAATTTTTTGTTACAATATAAGTATTAGGTATTATAGTTATATTTAAGATTGTCACAAATTTAACATAGTAACTTTAAGTTAAAGCATATTAAAATAATTTTAAGAGGTGCATAAAATGAGTAAAAATTTTGATGAATTATTATCAAAGGTTAAAGATTGTAGAAGAAAAAAGGTAGCAGTAGCAGTAGCTCAAGACGAACCAGTATTAGAAGCAATTTTAGAAGCTAAAGAAAGAAAAATAGCAGATGCTATATTAGTTGGAGATGAAGAAAAGATAAAAGAAATAGCAACTAAGATAGGAATGGATTTATCACAATTTGAAATAGTTAATGAACCAAATGTAAAAAAAGCTGCATTATTAGCAGTTCAATTAGTACATGATAGAAAAGCTGATATGGTAATGAAGGGATTAGTAGATACAGCTACTTTCTTAAGAAGTGTATTAAACAAGGAAGTTGGATTAAGAACTGGAAAGACTATGTCTCATGTAGCAGTATTTGAAATAGAAGGATTTGACAGATTAATATTCTTAACAGATGCAGCTTTCAATACATATCCAGATTTAAAAGCTAAAGTTCAAATTATAGAAAACTCAGTATATGTAGCTCATGCTTGTGGATTAGATTGTCCAAAGGTAGCAGCAGTAGCAGCAGTTGAAGTTGTAAATCCTGATATGCCAGCTACAGTAGATGCAGCATTATTGGCTAAGATGAGTGATAGAGGACAAATAAAAGGTTGTGTAGTAGATGGGCCTCTTGCATTAGATAATGCTTGGTCAGAAGAAGCTGCTCATCATAAGGGAGTTAAAGGAGAAGTTGCAGGAAAGGCAGATATAATAATGTTACCAAACATAGAAACAGGAAATGTTATGTACAAAACTTTAACTTATGCATCAAATTCAAGAAATGGTGGATTATTAGTAGGAACATCTGCTCCAGTTATCTTAACTTCAAGAGCAGATAGCTTTGAAACAAAAGTAAATTCAATTGCTCTTGCAGCAGTAGTTGCAGAAGCAGGTAAATAATAAATTTTTGGAGGGCTAGTTAAATGGCATATAAATTATTAATTATAAATCCAGGTTCAACATCAACTAAAATTGGTGTGTTTGAAGATGAAAAAGAATTATTTGAAGAAACTTTAAGACACACAAATGAAGAATTAAAGCAATATGATACAATATTTGACCAATTCCAATTTAGAAAAGATGTAATATTAAATGTTCTTAAAGAAAAGAATTTTGATATAAAGACTTTAAGTGCTGTTGTTGGAAGAGGCGGAATGCTTAAGCCAATCGAAGGTGGTACTTATGCAGTTAATGATGCTATGTTAGAAGACTTAAAGGTAGGAGTACAAGGTCCTCATGCATCAAACTTAGGAGGAATCTTAGCAAAATCAATTGGAGATGAAGTAGGAGTTCCTTCATATATAGTTGACCCAGTTGTTACTGATGAATTAGCAGATGTAGCTAGAATGTCAGGAACACCAGATATTCCAAGAGTAAGTAAGTTCCATGCTTTAAATCAAAAAGCTGTTGCTAAGAGATATGGAAAAGAATCTGGAAAAGGATATGAAAACTTAAACTTAGTAGTTGTTCACATGGGTGGAGGAGTTTCAGTTGGAGCTCACAACCATGGAAAAGTTGTAGATGTAAACAATGCTTTAGATGGAGATGGTCCATTCTCACCAGAAAGAGCAGGTTCAGTACCAGCTGGTGACTTAATAAAGTTATGCTTTAGTGGAAAATATACTGAAGCAGAAGTTTACAGCAAGATAGTTGGAAAAGGTGGATTTGTTGCGTACCTAAACACTAATGATGTTAAGGGAACAATAGATAAAATGGAAGAAGGAGACAAGGCTTGTAAAGAAGTTTACGATGCATTTGTTTACCAAATAGCAAAGGCTGTAGGAGAAATGTCAGCTGCATTATCAGGAAAGGTTGACCAAATAATCTTAACTGGAGGAGTTGCATATTCACCAGTACTTGTACCAGACTTAAAATCAAGAATTGATTGGATAGCACCAGTAACTGTATATCCAGGAGAAGATGAATTATTAGCTCTAGCACAAGGTGCTATAAGAGTTCTTAATGGAGAAGAAGAAGCTAAAGTTTATTAATTTTAATATTATATGGCTGTTGTACCACTTGTTTGGTACTTCAGTCTATTTTTTTGCTCAATTAGCCTTAAGTGTAATATTAAATTTTTATATTGTAAAACATTATTTCCCTTTAACTTATTAAAGTTGTACATTGTTAAAGTTTTATGTATAATAAAGATATATTTGTTTAAGGAGTGTAAGGTATGGAGAAAATAGATTCAAAGATACAAAGCAAAGATATGGATTTGTTTTGTAATGCAGTTCTTCAATTGAAAAATGTGGAAGAATGTTATAAGTTTTTTGAAGATATTGCAACAATTAATGAAATTAAAGCATTAGCACAAAGAATGCATGTTGCAAAGTTACTAAGTGAAAAGAAAACCTATGCAGAAATTTCTGAAATAACAAGAGCTAGTACTGCTACTATAAGCAGAGTAAATAGATGTCTTAATTATGGAAGTGATGGGTACAACATTGTATTAAATAGGTTAAATGAGGATTATACTTATATTGTAAGTATATTTTAATTAGGAGAGAGGAAAATTATGGGTAGAATGTTTGGAACTGATGGAGTTAGAGGGATTGCAAATAAGGATTTAACTTCAGAAATGGCATATAACCTTGGTAGAGCAGGTGCATATGTATTAACAGAAGGAGCACATAAGCCAAAGATATTAGTAGGAAAAGATACAAGAATTTCAGGTGATATGCTTGAATCTGCACTAGTTGCAGGAATATTGTCAGTTGGAGCAGAAGCAATTATTTTAGGAGTAATTCCAACACCAGCAGTAGCACATTTAACAAGAAAATATGGAGCAGATGCAGGGGTAATGATTTCAGCATCACACAATCCAGTGGAATATAATGGAATTAAATTTTTTGATAATAATGGATATAAACTTCCAGATGAATTAGAAGATGAAATTCAAGGGGTAATGGAGAGTGGATTTGAGGGAGTTCCAAGTCCAATAGGAGGAGACATAGGAAAAGCTCAAGTAGAAGTTGGAGCTTTAGATGATTATATAGATTTTGCAAAGGAAACTATTGCTGTTAATTTAAGAGGATTAAAAGTTGCTTTAGATTGTGCAAATGGAGCAGTGTATAAAGCTGCTGTAAGAGCATTTAGAGAGCTTGAAGCAGAAGTTTATATAATAAATGACAACCCAGATGGAACAAATATTAATGAAAAATGTGGTTCCACACATCCAGAAGAATTAATGGATTACGTTGTAAGAAAAGGTTGTGATGTAGGATTTGCTTTTGATGGAGATGCAGATAGATGTTTAGCAGTAGATGAAAAAGGAAACCTAGTAAATGGAGATTTTATATTAGCTCTTTGTGGGAAGCATTTAAAGGAAATTAATAGACTTAAAGATAATACTGTTGTTGTTACAGTAATGAGCAACTTAGGTCTTGATATAGCATTTAAAGAAATGGGAATAAATTGTTTAAAGACTAAGGTTGGAGATAGATATGTACTTGAAGAAATGATAAAAGGAAACTATGTTCTTGGTGGGGAACAATCAGGACATATTATATTCTCAAAATATAATTCAACAGGAGATGGATTAGTTACTGCTTTACAAATTGCATCAATTGTAAAGAAAAA
>CACZYK010000111.1 GCA_902785295.1 uncultured Clostridium sp. | reverse complement strand
TTATTTTTGAGCTTTTCTATATCCAGCTGCTATTGCTTCATCTTCTGAGTCAAAGGTTACAAGATATTTTGAATCTGCCATGTTTTCATAGCTACTTTGACCTGGGCAATGATAAATTTTTGATTTTGAATTTCCTCTTATTACACCTGTCTTAGCTGATGATTGAGATTGATTTTCTTGAGTATTATTATTTTCAGAAGATGTTCCATTATTTCCTTCAGAAGCACTATTTTGATTGCTTGAAGCACCTTCATTAGTTATTGCTTGTCCATCTAATCCACTATCACCTGTTGCATAGTCTATTGTAATTCCAGGTTGTACATTATAAACAAACACATTAAATTCAATACCTTCACCATTATCTTCTACAGATTTTGCTTCCATTTGAACTCCCTTTGCAACAAGGTCATTTCCTTCAAATATTGGTGTTACTCTATATAAAACATGGTTATTTGTTTCTTTAACATAGTCTGCAACCATATTTTCAAAAGGAAGCATACCAGTAACATTTAAATATCTTGTTCCAGTAATTAAGTTATTTTTATTAGCATTTTCTGCTGTTAGTTGATATCCAATTAAATGACATCTATTATATAAGTATTTACCATCAACAATATCATATTTTACTGAATGCCATCCTGTTGGTTTACTGTCCCAACATTTGCAAAGGCAACTCCACATCTTCCTAAATCATCTAATGGGGAATATTTTTCCCAAGAATTTGTTGAAAAATCTGATTCTGAAAAATCAGGCTTATTATCATTTATTGCAACATAAGCATTACCAGAATATGCTGGAATATCAGCAAGTGTTGCACTATTATCCTTTGAAGAGCCAACATAGCTATTTGAAGAATCAGAGTTATTATTTTCAGTTACATTATTAGTATTAGTTGAATTATTAGAAGTACTTGTATCAATGTTACAACCTATAAATCCTGTTAAACATAGAAATACTCCCATAAACATAATTATTGAATTTTTTAAATTATTTTTCATTTCTATTTTCTCCTATATATTTCTTTGGTTATTTTTTCATGTGATGAACCTTGAAACTCTTCACTTTCAATTAATTCCCATTGTTCATTTTGTACATTTATATCAAAGTATAAATCTGATGGATAGGTTCTGTTCCATTTTTTATCTTTAACAAGCTCTTTTATAGAATCTCTTAAAATCTTATCTTGACTTTGTCTTCTTTTATTAAACATCATTCCATTGTTATCATCTAAACAAACAATTACATTCAATATTTTCCTCCTCCTTTACATATTTTCTTGTATTATTATATCAAAAAATAGAGTAAAAGGTTAAAAATTTATATAATGTTTTTATGATATAATGTTTTAAGAAAATTTATAAGGAAAAGGAGTATTTTATGAAATATTATTTAGCACCAATGGAAGGAATAACAGGGTTTATATATAGAAATGCTTATGAAAAATTTTTTCATAACATAGATAAATATTTTACACCATTTATAGTTGCAAATAAGAGTAAAAGCCTTAAAACTAAAGAATTAAGAGATGTTTTGCCTGAAAATAATAAATGTAAGAATACAGTGCCTCAAATACTTACAAATGATCCAGAGGACTTTATTATAACTTCTAAAAGATTACAACAATTAGGATATAATGAGGTAAATTTAAATTTAGGTTGTCCTTCTGGTACTGTGGTTTCAAAAAATAGAGGGTCAGGATTTTTAGCTTTAAGAGACGAGCTTGATAGGTTTTTAGAAGAAATATTTACTCTTGAAAATATGAAAATTTCAATAAAAACAAGAATAGGAAAAGATAGCCCTGATGAATTTTATGAACTTATAAAAATATATAATAAATATCCTTTAGAAGAATTAATAATTCATCCAAGAACTCGAAATGATTTTTATGGAAACAAACCTAATTTAGATGTGTTTAAAGATGCATTATCATTAAGCAAGGCTGAAGTATGCTATAATGGGGATATTTTTACTGTTGATAATTATAACAATTTAGTTAAGGAATTTCCAAAAGTAAAAAAAGTAATGCTAGGAAGAGGAATACTTGCAAATCCTGGTTTGATAGGTGAAATAAAAGATGGTGCTTTTATAGATAAAAAAGTATTAAGGGAATTTCATGATGAAATTTTAAATAACTATATAGAATTATTCAAAGAAGAAAAAAATGCTATATTTAGAATGAAAGAACTATGGGGATATATGATTTACATATTCTCAGATAATAAAAAATATGCAAAGAAAATAAAAAAGGCACAAAAATTAAGAGAATACAATGAAGCAGTTTCTAGTTTGTTTCAAGAACAAGAAATCATAAAAGGAGCAGGATTATTTAAAGTTTAATAAAAAGCATTATCTTAAAGAAAAAAGTTATAAATTGTAAAATACGACTACTTAATTAAAAATAATTATATTGAAGAAAATAAAAGTATTATTATATAATATTACATATAAAGATATTATTGAAAGTAGGTGTTTATTATACAACCAAATGAGTTAAAAGATTATATTGAGTATATACAAGAAATAAAGTCAAAAACTGATTTTATAGAAGTTAAAACTGCACAAAAAGGTTGTACTAAAAAATTATATCATATAAAAAAGAACAGATGAAGATACAAGAGTTATTGAAAAAGCTAATATGGATGATTTGGATATGGAGGAAGTTGAAAAGTACATTAAGATAGTAAAAGAAAATAGACCCAATTTTTCAAAATTTAAAAAAGAAGTGGCACTTGAAAAGTTAGGCATAGTAAGGAAAGTGCAAGGTGTTTATAAGCCTACTGTGGCAGGAATATTATGCTTTGGTATTTGTCCAGATTTAATATTGCCAATTGGTTGTGACAGCATCTGTTATACCAGGGTTTAATATAGGCGATATGGGAAGTATTGGTGAAAGATTTATAGATAATAAGAAAATAACAGGAACTATCCCATCAATGGTAAAGCAATCTGTAGAATTTATAATGAAAAATATGAAAAAAAGAACTATTATTAAGAAGGATACTGGAGAACGCTCAGATAAAATGGAATATCCTATAGATGCAATACGTGAGGCTGTATAGTGCATAGGGATTATAGTATATACACAGAATCAAGTTATATATCAATACGAATGTTTAATGATAGATTAGAAATAACTAATCCTGGAGGATTGTATGGTGATTTAACTATAGAGAATTTAAATGAAATTGTGAATCCACCAGTTAGAAATAAAAGTTAGAAAAGATATTAATCAAATGAAAGATATAAATAATAATGATGAAATTATTAGTAATGAAAAAGAAATCGCCAGTAATGAAAAAGAAATCGCCGGTAATGAAAAAGAAATCGCCGGTAATGAAAAAGAAATCGCCGGTAATGAAAAATTGAATAATAAAAAAGAAATAATAGAATATTTATTAAAAAATAAAAAAATTACTAATAAAGATGTGAGAAATATAACAGGATTAAAAGAGAGTGCATCAAGAGAATTGTTACAAGAAATGGTAACAGATAATTTGATTGAGCCTAAAGGTGAAAATAGAGGAAGATATTATATAAAAAGAGAACTTAAATAAAAAGTGGTAAAATATCTGTATTAAATATGTACACTTTGATAATGTTTTTCATATGTTAGCTTATAGGAAGAATTTTTTAATTAACTTCTAGAAAATAATATATATAATGGAGATAATAGTTATGAGAAACAATAATATAAATAATGAGTTATCATTAAATAATATTTCAATAGGAAGTAAGTGTAAAGTAACTCTTCTTAAAGCTGATGGTTCAATAAGAAGAAGATTATTAGATTTAGGATTAATAAATGGAACGGAAGTAGAATCTATTTCTAAAAGTCCTTCAGGAAATCTTGTAGCATATTTAATAAGAGGGGCAGTTATAGCATTAAGAGCAGAGGATGCTTTTAAGATATTAGTAGAGAGAATTTAAATAAGTTCATAAAATATAAAATGGATTATTATTATATAAAGGGGCTTAATAATGGGTTTAACCTATCAATCTACTGGAACTAATGCATTAGATAAAGAATTAAGAATTAATCATAGTTTAAGAGAGGGTAAAGTAGTAGCCTTAGCTGGAAATCCTAATGTTGGAAAAAGTACTATCTTTAATAGCCTAACAGGATTAAATCAACATACTGGAAACTGGCCTGGAAAGACGGTTACAAATGTAACAGGGAAGTATATTTATAAAGAAAAAGAATTTATAATGGTGGATATTCCAGGAACTTATTCTTTAATGGCAAATTCTGTTGAAGAGGAAGTTGCAAGGGATTTTATATGTTTTGGTAATCCAGATATTACAGTGGTTATTACAGATGCAACATGTCTTGAGAGAAATTTGAATCTTGTGCTTCAAACAATAGAAATAACTAAAAATGTTATTGTATGTGTTAATCTTATGGATGAGGCAAAAAGAAAAGGCATAAAAATAGACCTAAAAAAGCTTTCACAACTTCTAGGAGTAAAAGTAGTTGGAACAAGTGCAAACACTGAAGAAGGGATAGAACAACTTAAAGAGGAAATTTATAAGAACATAAATCAAGAACCTATAAGTATAAGATATAATGAGTGTATTGAAAGAGCAATATCTTTAATAGAAGAAAAAATTAATATAAGATGGTTATCATTAAAGCTTTTAGAGGAAGATGAAACCTTATTAAATTCAATTAAGAATTATACAAATATTAATTTGAATGATAAAGAGTTAAAAAATACAATCAATGAAGCAAAAAAAATAATTATAAATGAAGGCTTTGATAAGGATAAATTTAGAGATGAAATAGTATCAACCTTAGTAAAAAAGGCAGAGGAGATAAGCAAAGCTGTTGTATCTTATAGTATAGAAAAATATAATGAAAGAGATAGAAAAATAGATAAAATACTAACTTCTAAAAAATTTGGAATTCCAATTATGATTTTGTTACTTGGAATTATATTGTGGATAACTATTACAGGAGCAAATTATCCCTCTCAAGTATTATCTAAATTATTATTTTATATACAAGATAAACTTACAGAATTTTTTATATGGATAAAAGCTCCAGCATGGTTAGAAGGAATTTTAGTTCAAGGAATGTATAGGACATTAGCTTGGGTGGTATCTGTTATGCTTCCTCCAATGGCAATATTTTTCCCATTATTTACGCTTCTTGAGGATTTAGGATATCTTCCAAGAATAGCTTTTAATTTAGATAATTTTTTTAGAAAATGTAATGCTTGTGGAAAGCAAGCTTTGACAATGTGTATGGGTTTTGGGTGTAATGCAGCAGGAATTGTTGGATGCAGAATAATAGATTCTCCAAGAGAAAGGCTAATTGGTATTATTACAAATAATTTTGTCCCTTGCAATGGAAGATTTCCAATACTTATAGCAATAATAACTATGTTTTTTTCAGGATATTTTATAGGTCCATTAAAGTCTTTAATATCAACAATAATATTACTTTTTGTTATAATGTTTGGTATTATTATGACTTTTTTTATTTCTAAGATATTGTCAAAAACAGTATTAAAGGGAATTCCATCATCATTTACATTAGAGCTTCCTCCTTATCGTAAACCTCAAATAAGAAAAATAATTGTAAGGTCAATTTTTGATAGAACTCTTTTTGTTTTAGGAAGAGCAGTTTCAGTAGCTGCACCTGCTGGAATTGTTATTTGGATTATGGCAAATATAAAAGTAGGAAATATGAGTATATTAAGCCATTGTGCTGAATTTTTAAACCCATTTGCAAGTATTATAGGTTTAGATGGATATATATTAATGGCATTTATTCTTGGCTTTCCAGCAAATGAAATAGTAATACCAATAATAATAATGAGTTACATGGCTACAGGCTCTCTTGTTGAGATAAATAGTATGAAAGAGCTTCATAGCTTACTTGTATCAAATGGATGGAGCATAATTACAGCCATTTGTGTTATGCTATTTTCATTAATGCATTGGCCTTGCAGTACAACTTGTTTA
>CACZYK010000110.1 GCA_902785295.1 uncultured Clostridium sp. | reverse complement strand
GTTATTTATAACAAAAACAGATACATTGAAACAGTAAGATAAAATCGTGAGATTTATCCGAATCATCTAGCATATATATTTGTATATGTTTTTAGTAGCGGGGTTAAATTATGGTAGGTCATATAAGTGATAGTAATTTTGAAGAAGAAGTTTTAAAGGCAAAGGGAGTAGTTGTTGTGGACTTTTTTGCAACTTGGTGTGCTCCATGTAAAATGCTTGCTCCTGTATTAGAAGAAATATCTGAAGAGATAAAAGAAGCTAAAATAGTAAAAATTGATGTTGATGAAAATCCATTAGCAGCAAATTTATATCATGTTTCAAGTATTCCAACAATAAAAATCTTTAAAGATGGAGAACTTAAAGATAGCAAGGTAGGATTTCAACCTAAAGAATTTTTAAAAGAAGCAATTGAAGAATTAATTTAATAAGATAAGCCCCCATTTTTATAAGTGGGGGTATAATAATCTTTACTCTATTTATTAATTGTAATATACTTAAAGGTATATTTAAAAAAATTGATAAAGGGAGAAATTTATGAAGCCATATGTTGAAGATTTTGTTGCAGATAAAATGAAAGAATATAATAAAAAAATTTCTCAAGGTAGTTTTGGTAACTATAAAATAGTAAAAAAAGAAGAAGATAAGAATATTATAGACGGCTATCTATATAAAAGATAATCTTGTAATGAAATTAGGTCATAAAGAGATTGAAAGTACCTTTCAAATAATAAAATTTGCAAAGGGAAGAGTTGGAATTGTAGGGCTTGGACTTGGTTATGTAGCCCAAGAAATAGCAAAAAATCAAGATGTAAAAGAAGTTATTGTATATGAAATAAGCAAAGAAGTTATAAAGCTTTATAAAAATAACTTTGGAGAAAATAAAAAAATAAAAATTATTGAAGGAGATGCCTTTAAAGCAGAAAGTCAAAGCTTTGATTATTTTTATGTAGATATATATAATTATCTTCTTTCATCAAAAGTTGTGGATGATTATAAGTTTTTCATGAAACTTCACAATATAGAAGAGTATGTATTTTGTGGATTAGAGCATTTTCTTTTAAGCTGTAGCTATGAGGAAATAATATGGGTTTACATTCCAGAAACTTGGATGGACATGGCAAAAGGAATATCCACAGCTTTATCTATGTCAGGTTATATCTTGTAAGTAATGTTTTAGCACAATTTAAAGAAGTTTTTAATGAAGAACTTTAACTTGAAAAAATAAAAAGAAGTTATCATATTAAGAATTTTTCTTTCTATGATAACCTCTTTTTTAAATTTCTAAAGTATGCTTATTAAACTCTTAGGTTCATTATTTTATGAAGCAGTGACTTGGAGCCTGTCGACCGGAACAGCTGAATAACATAATGAACCTAAGAGTTTTTTATTTATGCCTTAGTATAAAGAAGATTTTTTTATTTAACTACAATGTTTACTAATCTTCCTTTAATAACTATAACTTTAACTATATTCTTTCCTTCAGTAGCAGATTTTATAGTTTCATTTTCTAAAGAAGCTTTCTTTATTCCTTCTTCATCAAGGTCAGAAGCAACATTTATTCTGCTCTTTATTTTACCATTTACTTGTATAGCTATTTCAACTTCATCCTTAACTAAAGCTTTAGGGTCAAATACTGGCCATTTTTCATTAAATACTGAAGTATTCATACCTAATTCACTCCATTCTTCTTCAGAGAAGTGTGGTGCAAATGGAGCAAGTAATCTTATTAAGTCTAAGCAGTTTTCTTTTAAGAAAGCTAAGTTTTTATTATCTTCTTGTAGGTATTTAGATAAAGCATTTACAAATTCCATTATTCTTGCTATTGCAGTGTTAAATTGCATTTTATCTCCATCTTCAGTAACACCTTTAATGGCTGTATGTCTCCAGAAGTTTAATTCTTTTTCAGCATTATCTAAAGTAGTCTTTCCATTGCCAGAATTTATAGCTTCACAAGCTATATCAATAGTTCTTTCTATTCTATCTATGAATCTAGCAACAGATTTTATTCCATCATCACTCCAAGCTCCACCTTCTGTGTAAGCAAAACCAAACATTAAGTACATTCTAAATACATCTGCACCATATTGAGAAATATAAGTATCTGGAGAAATTGTATTTCCCTTAGACTTACTCATTTTTTGTCCATCTGGTCCTAAGATAAGTCCTTGGTGAGTTAATGATTTAAATGGTTCATCAAAGTTTAAGTAGCCCATATCTCTTAATGCTTTAGTTATAAATCTAGCATAAAGAAGGTGCATACATGCATGTTCAGGACCTCCAACATATTTATCTACTGGAAGCATTTTATTTACTATTTCACTATCAAATGGCTTCTCAGAATTTTTGTTATCAGGGTATCTTAAATAATACCAAGAAGAACATACAAAAGTATCTAGTGTATCAACTTCTCTCTTAGCTGGTCCTCCACAACAAGGACAAGTTGTGTTTACAAATTCTTCACACTTAGCAAGAGGTGACTTTCCATCTGGTGCAAATTCAACATTATAAGGTAATTCAACTGGAAGGTCTTTTTCAGGTACAGGAACAATTCCACATTTATCACAATAAATTATTGGAATTGGAGCACCCCAATATCTTTGTCTAGAAACTAACCAGTCTCTTAATCTATAATTAACTTTTTGATGTCCTAAACCTTGTTTTTCTAGTTTTTCAACTATTTTAATTTTACCTTCTTCAGTAGTTAATCCATTAAATTCTCCTGAATTTGTTATAACTCCATATTCACAATAAGGAAGTTCAACTTCTTCACCTTTTTTGTTAGTTATAACTCTTTCTATTGGTAAATTAAATTTTGTAGCAAAAGCAAAGTCTCTTTCATCATGAGCTGGAACTGCCATAACTGCTCCAGTACCATAAGTAGCTAATACATAGTCAGAAATCCATATTGGAACTTCTCTTCCGTTTATAGGGTTTATTGCATATGAACCAGTAAATACACCTGTCTTTTCTTTAGAAATTGATTGTCTTTCTATTTCAGATTGCTTAGCAGCAGTTTCTTTATAGTTTTCCACAGCTTCTTTATTTTCAGTAGTAGTTAATGTATCAACTAATTTATTTTCAGGAGCTAAAACAACATAAGTAACTCCATTTAAAGTATCAGCTCTTGTTGTAAATACATCAAATTTTAAATCAGAATCTTTAACTTTAAAAGTTACTTCAGCCCCAGTAGACCTTCCAATCCAATGCTTTTGCATAGCAACTGTTTTTTCTGGCCAATCTAATTCATCTAATTTATCAAGTAATTCATCAGCATAGGCTGTTATTTTTAAGAACCATTGAGTTAAATCTTTTTTAGTAACTTCAGTTCCACATCTTTCACAACAACCATCAACAACTTGCTCATTTGCAAGAACAGTATTACAAGAAGGACACCAGTTTACAGGAGCTTTTTTTCTATATGCTAATCCATTTTTATAAAGTTGTAAGAATAACCATTGAGTCCATTTATAATATTCAGGGTCACAAGTAATAACTTCATTTTCCCAGTTAAACATAGCACCCATAGCTTTAAGTTGCTTTTCCATAGTTTCGATATTTTTATAAGTAGAATCTTTTGGATGAATTCCTGTTTTTATTGCATAGTTTTCTGCTGGAAGACCAAAAGCATCAAAGCCCATTGGTTGGAATACATTATATCCTTGCATTCTTTTAAGTCTAGCCCATGAATCAACTGGACCGTAGTTAAACCAATGTCCTGCATGAAGCTGAGCACCTGATGGATAAGAAAACATTTCTAGAGTATAAAGTTTCTTATCTAAATTTTCAGGATTAAATTTGTATAATTCATTTTTTTCCCAAATTTCTTGCCATTTCTTATCAATAGCAGTTCCGTATTTTCCCATTAATAAACCTCCTAAAGTTATGTTAAAATAAAAAAACTTTCATCTCTAAAATAAAGAGACGAAAGTTTAAATTCCGTGGTACCACTCTTATTAGGATAAATATATACCCTCACTCGTATAATTATAACGGATTTTATCCGTACTTGCTTTTAACAAGTAAGCTCCTTAGACAAGTTCCCATAGTCATAACATCATTTTACACCATCCAATGACTCTCTTAAGATATAAATATATGGTACTACTTCTATTTCAACACTAAAATATATAATTTTCTATTTTTATATTATATATTTGCTATGTAATAAAGTCAACTTAATAATAAAAATAGAAAATAATTTAAAAATATTTTTGCTAAGGAATAAATAGAAAGTAGAGAATTATCAAAAAATAGTGTATTATTAATATTAAGGAATTCTTTTGAAGTTTTTTATGAAAGGAGGAATTGATACCAATCTAAGTTTGGTATTGAATGATATGTATAAAGATAATAGAATTATAAGTTTAGATAAAGAAGAAAAAGAAAATTTAGGGGATTTAAGAGATGCTTTTATAGAGTTGTATAATGAAGCATATGATTCAATTGATAAAAAAGATTTATATACAACTTTACAATGCATTAGAAAGCTAAAAGAAATAGATAATGAAAATATTGATGTAATGGTTTTAGAAGCTGAATATTATGAAAATAGAAATAATATACAAAAAGCCTTAGAAAAAATATCTGATGTTATAGATAAGGATGATGAAAATGCATTAGCCTATTATTTAAGAGGAAGATATAAGACCAATATGGGAAAATTAGAGGGAGCATATGATGATATAAGAAAAGCAATAACTTTAGATAAAGATAATTATGAATATAAAAGTGTACTTGCTAAAATTTATCTTGATTTAGGAAATTATGATTATGCTAGAAATTTATACGAAAAAATAATTCATGTTTATAAAACAAAAGAAGTTAGAGATTGTTTTGTAAGTGCTAATAAATTTCTTATTGAGGATATAAATGAAATACCAAAGGATGAAATAAATATAGAAGAAAAAATGAGTTTAATAAAAAGTCACTTATTGTTAGGACAGTTAGAAGAGGCTTATGAAATAATAAAGCCTATGGCTGGTACTACAGGCTCTGTTGAGAACTCATTATATCTTGGAAAAATATTTATGCAAATGCATGAAGATGCAAAAGCAATGCCATATTTTGATATAATAATTCAAATTGGAATTAAAGACCCAGAAGCATTTGTATTTAAAGGCAATCTTCTTGAAAGAAAAGGAGACTATCAAGGAGCATATGACAACTATGAAAAAGCATTAAAATACAATCCAGATTGTGTGTGGATATATAATAATATAGCTTCTGCCTTAATTGGATTAGAAAAGTATGATGAAGCATTAGAATATACTGATAAATCCTTAAGAGAAAATTATGATAAAGAAATTTCTTATAATAATAAAGGGAAGATATTTTATGGTAATGGAAAAAAAGATGTTGCATTAAAATATTATGATTTATCAATAAAAGAGGTTCCAAATTTTGCAGATGCTCATGTAAATAAGATAAAATTATTATTAGAGCTTAGAAAAAAAGATGACGCTTTATCAGCATGTGATGAAGCAATAGAATGTAATGTTAAGGATTATAGAGTATTTATAGAAAAAGCAACAATACTTAAGGATATGGGAAATTATGAAGAGGCAGTTAAATATGCAGATGAAGCTATTAAATATAATAAAAATTCTGTAAGAGCATATTTTATAAAGGCAATTTCATTCTGTAAGATGGTATATTATTCTGCAGCAATGGAAAACATTGATAAAGCAATAGAAGTAAGTGAAGGAAAAGATTTAGTAGCATATGGAGCTAAATTATATATATGTAATGAAATGAGAGAAAAGAATAAGTTTGTATCTACTTGTATGGAAGCTATTGGTGAACAAAATTCAGCAGGTAAAAAACCTATGGAGTTTGTAAATAAGTTTAAGAATGAAATGGAAAAATGTAATTCTGAGCTTAAGGAAGATGTTATTTATAAAGATATAGTATCAGTTATATCATCATTTAGTGTGTAATATTTAAGAATAGGAGGTCTTAGGTATGGAGACAATTGATATTTACAGCTTAAAAGATAA
>CACZYK010000109.1 GCA_902785295.1 uncultured Clostridium sp. | reverse complement strand
AGTAACTGAAGATAAATTTAATGAAACTTTAGATGAAATGGTAGAGCAAGCATTTGATGACCAATGTACAGCTGCAAATCCAAGATATCCATTAATGAGTGAAATAAAAGAAATGTATTTAAAAGCTTACAAATAAAAAATTTTTTTCATAAAGCTGTTTCAATGAGGAATATTCTTGATGAAACAGCTTTTATTTTAAAGAAATATTGTATAAAATTTTTATTATATGAAATACTAAGTTTTGTTAAGTAAGGAAAGTGATAATATGAATTTAAGTGAAATTTTTATTAACATAGAGGAACATTTACTAAAGGATGAAAAGCCATCAATATATCTTAATATAATGAAAAATAGAGGTCTTTTAGATAAAGTACCCTTCCTATGGCTTAAAAGACTTGAAAAAGTACAACAGTCACCAGAACACCATCCAGAAGGAGATGTATGGAATCATACTATGATGGTTGTAGATAAAGGGGTAGAATTTAGAGAAAAAGCAGAGGATAAAAGAGCTTTTATGTGGGCATTATTATTACATGATATAGGAAAATTTACTACAACCAAGCTTATAAATGGAAGATGGACTTCATATGACCATGATAAGGAAGGAGAAAAGGAAGCTGAAAAATTTTTAAGATATTTTACAAACAATGAAAATTTCATTTTAAAAACTAAAAAGCTTGTAAGGTATCATATGCATTTATTGTTTTTAAGTAAAAATATGGCTTTTGCAGATGAAAAAGGATTAATAAAAAATGTAGATATTAATGATATTTCATTAGTATTTTTAAGTGATAGAACAGGACGAGGTGGAATAACAAAAAAGAAAGAAAAGGATATAGAAAGTCAGGTTAGTAAGTTTTATGAAAAATATTCAAAGATAGAAATCGTTGACAAATAATTGTAAAAAAAATATAATTTAATAGAGATTTTTATTGGAGGATGGGAACGTGGAAAAGTTTTATGGGGAGTTTGGAGGACAATTTGTTCCACCAGCAGTATTAGAAGCATTAAATCAATTAGAAGAGGCTTTTTTAAAGTATAAAGATGATGAAGAATTTAAAAAAGAATATAATTATTATTTAAAACAATATGTAGGAAGAGAAAATCCATTATATTTTGCAGAAAGATTAACTAATTATGCTAAAGGATGCAAAATATATTTAAAGAGAGAAGACTTAAATCATACAGGAGCACATAAAATAAACAATGCCCTAGGACAAATTCTTTTAGCTAAAAGAATGGGAAAGAAAAAAGTTATAGCAGAAACTGGGGCAGGACAACATGGAGTTGCTACTGCTACTGTGGCAGCTTTAATGGGAATGGAATGTACTATATACATGGGTGAAGAGGATATGAGAAGACAATCACTAAATGTATTTAGAATGGAACTTTTAGGTGCAAAAGTTGTTCCTGCAATGAGAGGAACGAGAACTCTTAAAGAAGCAGTAGATTTAGCTTTAGAAGAATGGGTAAAGGATATAGACAATTCTTTTTATGTTTTAGGTTCAGCAGTAGGACCACATCCTTATCCAGCAATAGTTAAAGAATTCCAAAAAATTATAAGCATAGAAGCTAAAAAGCAAGGTTTAGAAGCAGAAGGAAAGCTTCCAAAAGCAGTTATAGCTTGCATTGGTGGAGGAAGTAATGCTATAGGAATGTTTGCAGATTTTATAGATGAGAAGGATGTAGAGCTTATTGGTGTTGAAGCTGCTGGAAAAGGAATAGATACAAATATGCATGCTGCTTCAATGACTAAAGGTGAAGTTGCTATAGTTCATGGAATGAAAACAAAATGTATAGTTGATGAAAATGGAGAAGCTAAGGAAGTTTATTCAATTTCAGCAGGACTTGATTATCCAGAGGTAGGACCTGAGCATGCTTATCTTTGTGAAATTAAGAGAGCAAAATATGTTCCATGTACTGATGAAGAAGCCTTAAATGGATTTAAAGTTTTATCAAGATTAGAAGGAATAATTCCAGCTATTGAAAGTTCTCATGCTATAGCATATGCTTTAAATGCAGCTAAAGAGTATGATAAAGATGATTACATAATTGTATGTCTTTCAGGAAGAGGAGATAAAGACGTTCAAGAGCTTATGGATAAGATAAAGTAAGTTAAAAAATAATTTTAAAAAAGAATTATTGACAAAAATAATTTAATAATTTATTATAAAGTAAATTAATATTTAAAAGCAAAGAGAAAGAGGAGTAAAAGCCCTAAGCATTTAAGAGAGAGGGAAAAGGTGGAAGCCCTTATGCTAAAGGTTTTGAAGGTAGCTTTTGAGCTTCTTTAGTGAAATAAAAGTAGCTAAAGACGGTTTTTCATAAATCGTTAATAAAACAAGAGCCTGTAAAAGCTTTTTTAAAAGTGGAGCAGGAATAAAGGTGGTACCGCGAGCTTTCGTCCTTTTAGAGACGAAGGCTCTTTTTATTCTATAAAAATTGTAAATAACTTGCTAAGTTAATGTTAAATTTTAATAGAAAAAGTAAGTTGAAAAATAGGAGGAGAAAAATGGAAAATAAAAAAGAATTAGCAACTACATATTCCCCAAAAGAATTTGAAGACAGAATCTATAAAAAATGGGAAGAAAAAAAGTATTTTACACCTAAAATTGATAAAACTAAAAAGCCTTATTCAATAGTTATGCCACCCCCAAACATAACTGGAAAGCTTCATTTAGGTCATGCATTAGATAATACAATGCAAGATATGCTTATAAGATATAAGAGAATGCAAGGATATTGTACTTTATGGGTACCAGGACAAGACCATGCTTCAATAGCAACAGAAGTTAAGGTGGCAAATGAATTAGCTAAACAAGGTTTAGATAAAAAAGAAATGGGAAGAGAAGCATTCTTAGAGAAGGTTTGGGAATGGTCTGATGAGTATAGAGAAAGAATAAGAACTCAACTTAAAAAGCTTGGTGTTTCCTCAGACTTTACAAGAGAAGCCTTCACAATGGATGAGAACTTAAATAAGGCAGTAAGACATGTATTTGTTAAGCTTTATAATGAAGGTCTTATATATCAAGGAAATAGAATAACTAACTGGTGTACAAAATGTCAAACAGCTTTATCTGATGCAGAAATTGTTTATGAAGAACAAGATGGATTTTTCTGGCACATAAACTATCCATTAGCTGATGGAACAGGATACTTAGAAATAGCTACAACAAGACCAGAAACCTTACTTGGAGATACAGCAGTTGCAGTAAATCCAAATGATGAAAGATTTAAGCATTTAATAGGGAAGAAATTAATCTTACCATTAGTAAATAAAGAAATTCCAATAATAGGAGACGACTATGTTGATATGGAATTTGGAACTGGAGCAGTTAAAATAACTCCAGCTCATGACCCTAACGATTTCCAAGTTGGATTAAGACATAACCTTCCTCAAATAAGAGTTATGGATGACAAGGGAGTAATAAATGCAAATGGTGGAAAATATCAAGGCTTAGATAGATATGAAGCTAGAAAAGCTATAGTAAAAGACCTTGAAGAAGTAGGACTTTTAGTTAAGGTTCAACCTCATACACATAATGTTGGAACTCATGATAGATGTGGAACTACTGTTGAGCCAATAATATCAAAACAATGGTATGTAAAGATGGAATCTTTAGCAAAACCTGCAATAGAAGTTGTTAAGGAAAAGAAAACTAAATTTGTACCAGAAAGATTTGAAAAAATATATTATAACTGGATGGAAAACATTCAAGATTGGTGTATTTCAAGACAATTATGGTGGGGTCATAGAATACCAGTATGGTACTGTCAAGATTGTGGAGAAGTAATTGTAAGAGAAGACGCTCCAGAAGTTTGTCCAAAGTGTGGTTCTAAGCATTTAGAACAAGATAAGGATGTATTAGATACTTGGTTCTCATCTGCATTATGGCCTTTCTCAACATTAGGTTGGCCAGAAAAAACAGAGGACTTAGAATATTTCTATCCAACAAATGTATTAGTAACAGGTTATGATATTATATTCTTCTGGGTTGCAAGAATGATATTCTCAGGACTTCACAATATGAAAGAAACTCCATTTGATACTGTTCTTATACATGGAATTATAAGAGACTCTCAAGGAAGAAAGATGAGTAAGTCTTTAGGAAATGGTGTTGACCCTCTTGAAGTAATAGATGAATATGGTGCAGATGCTTTAAGATTTATGCTTATAACAGGAAATGCTCCAGGAAATGATATAAGATACTACCCAGAAAGAGTTGAAGCTTCAAGAAACTTTGCAAATAAGATATGGAATGCATCAAGATTTGTTATGATGAACCTTGATAGAGAGTTAATGGATAAGGAAAAAGATAATAAGGATTATTCATTAGCAGATAAGTATATTTTATCTAAGATGAATACTTTAATTAAGGAAGTTACAGATAACTTAGATAAATATGAACTTGGAATAGCAGTTCAAAAGGTTTATGACTTTATGTGGACTGAATTCTGCGACTGGTATATAGAACTTGTTAAGCCTGTATTATATGGAGAAGATGATAAGGCTAAGGGAAGAGTTTACAATGTTTTATACACTGTATTAACAAATGGATTAAAATTATTACATCCAGTAATGCCATTTATTACAGAAGAAATATATACAACTTTAACTTTAGAAGAGACAATAGTAAATGCAGCATGGCCAAAGTATGATGAAGCTTTATATGATGAAAAAGCAGAAAAGGATATGGACTATGTAATAGAAGCAATAAAGAACTTAAGAAATGTAAGAGCAGAAATGAATGTTCCACCTTCAAGAAAAGCAAAGGTTATATGCATAATTGGAGATGAAGCTAAAGAAGCTTTTGAAAATGGAGTTTTATATATAGAAAAACTTGCTTCAGCATCAGAAGTTGAATTTATTTCTTCAAAGAGTGAAGTTCCAGAAAATGCTGTATCTGTAGTAGTTAAGGGTGGAGAATTATTTATGCCACTTTTAGACTTAGTAGATAGAGAAAAAGAACTTGAAAGATTAAATAAAGAAGTTAAAAAGCTTAATGGTGAAATAGAAAGAATAGATAAAAAATTAAGCAATCAAGGCTTTGTAGCTAAGGCACCACAAGCAGTTGTTGATGGAGAAAAAGCTAAGAGAGAAAAATATGCTGAAATGCTAAAAGCAGTAGAAGAAAGAATAGCAGCATCAGCTGTTCCGTCGACAGGCTCCAAGTCACTGCTTCATAAAATAAGAGTCCTAATATTTTAATAAGCAAGATTAAGAATATAAGTTAAGGATAATTGAACTGTTGTATTGAGAAGTATTACTATTAAAAATCTTTGTGCTATAGATTTTTTTATATATAGGAAAGTATAATTTCTTATGTTATTTAGTTGTTCTATCAGCAGGCTCCAAGTCACGCCTTCATAAAATAAGAAAACTAATATTTTATAGACAAGATTATAAAAATAAATTAAATTTCTTATATTATTCAGCTGTTCTATCAGCAGGCTCCAAGTCACTGCTTCATAAAATAAGAGTCCTAATATTTTAATAAGCAAGATTAAGATTATAAATTAAAGATAGTTTAGCTGTTGCATAAAGAAGTGTTATTAAACTTTTTTGTGCAATAGCTTTTTTTAATATAGTTTTAATAGAGATGATTATAATATTGTTCCATATGTTTTTTAATTTTCATAGTATAAAATAATTAGTATTTTAAAGAAGGTATTTAATGAAAATTGCTATAAGGGCGGGGCATAATTTTAGTGTGCCTGGGGCTTTTGGATTTATTGATGAGACTTGTGAAAATAGGAGAGTAAAAGATGAGGTGATAAGGTATTTAGAGGCATTGGATTATGAGGTTTTGGATGTTACTTCTAGTGATTATTATAATACAGTAGAATCTGATTTAGCCTATGGAGTAAATAGTGCAAATGAATGGAATGCGGAGCTTTTTATTTCAATACATTTTAATAATGAAGTGAAGTTTTATAATGGAGAAATTGGTTGTGAAGTATGTGTTTATAATGTTTTTAAAGAGGCAGAAAATGTTGTGAATTCTTTAGGTAATTTAGGATTTAAAAATAGGGGATTAAAGATAAGACATGACTTATATGAATTAAAACATACAAAGATGAAAGCCATGATTATTAATATATGCTTTGTAGAGGCTATTTTAGATGTTGATTTATATAATTCATTAGGTGCAAATTTAATAGGAAAGACAATAGCAGAAGGAATATATGGGTAGAAATGATTCAAAATAAGATAAATTTAGAGGTAACAGGAATACTAAATAATGAAACATTAGGTGCTTGTCCTAAATTAGAGTATAAAGCAGAGGGAGATTTCATAGAAATAGTTCAAGAAATATTGAGCTTTAAAGGATTTAATATAAAAAAGATAGATGGAATTTTAGGAGAAGAAACTAAAAAGGCTATTATAAAATTTCAAACAATTCATGAGCTTAAACCAGATGGAATTGTTGGATATAATACATGGAAATATTTATTAAGGTAAAAGATAAAACTGCTATGTAAATGTTTTATATGGCAGTTTTAGTTTGTTTAAGGCTATTTGTATTTGTTATATAATATGTGTATAATAAAAGAGAGAATTTTTTAATTCTTTAGGAAATTATATTAATTGAATAATTGAGGATAACTTCTAAGTTAATAATAAAGCTTAAGAATTTCCTTTCATTTGGTTAGAAAGTATTAATTATTACTTTGCGTTGACTTGGAGCCTGTCGACGGAAAAAGCAAAGTAATAATTAATACTTTTTTATAATAAAAAATTTTCAATTAATATTAAGGGGGGAGGACTTTGTTAGAAGTAAAAGATATAACAAAAAGGTTTAAGAAAATAGAGGTAGTAAAGGATTTATCTTTTAATGTTGATGAAGGTGAAATAGTAGGACTTCTTGGAGAAAACGGAGCAGGTAAAACAACTACATTAAGAATGATTTCTACAATGCTTAAGGTAAGTGAAGGAGACATAATAGTAAATGGTTTTAGTGTTAAAAAGGACCCTGAAAAAGTAAGAAAAGAAATAGGAATTCTTTTTGGTGGAGATGTTGGCCTTTATGATAGATTAACAGGAAGAGAAAATATTAAATATTTTGCAAATCTTTATGGAATGACTGATAGACAGGCAGATAAGAGAATAGATATCTTATCTAAGGATTTTGGAATGGAAGAGTATATTGATAAACCAGTAAATAAATTTTCAAGAGGAATGAAGCAAAAGATTTCAATAGCTCGTTCAATAGTTCATAATCCATCAATCATGCTTTTTGATGAACCTTGTACAGGACTTGATGTAAGAGCTGCAAGAACTGTTCAAAGGTTTATTAGAAAG
>CACZYK010000108.1 GCA_902785295.1 uncultured Clostridium sp. | reverse complement strand
AGTTAATATGGATACATTTAAAAGTTCTGCAAATTCTTTAGGTTTATAATTTTTTCTCAAATATAATCACCTCAGATATATTATATCATATTTGATTATGTTTTTTGATAACTATATAAATCCTCCTATAATCAATGATTATATAATATACATATAAATAAAAGCTACTCCTATAATATAAAGAAATTGTTAAGAAAATTATATAATTACAAATATTTTACATAATTCCCAATAGCATAAAATTCTATATCACAAAAATTTATAAAAGTCTTTAATAATATTTGCAAATAATTATCAATATTATTGACAATAATTATCATTAGTGATAAAGTGAACTAGGAAAATAAAATTCTTAAATGGGAGTAGGTAATAATGGTTTTATTAAATGGAGCAATAGGTAAAGAGTATACAATAAAAGAAATAAACTTAGAACCAGTTGTAAAAAGAAGATTGCAAATGCTTGGACTTACAAAAGGAACTAATGTAGAAGTTTTAAATAATAAAAAAAGTGGTTCTCTTATATTTAAAGTAAGAGGAACAAGGTTTGCTATAGGAAAACAAATTGCAGAAGGAATAATAGTAGGGGAGGGAAACTAATGAAGAATATAGTTAATGTAGCTTTTATAGGTAATCCAAACTGTGGAAAAACAACTCTTTTTAATGCATATACTGGTGCAAAATTAAAGGTTGCAAACTGGCCAGGGGTTACTGTAGAAAAAAAAGAAGGAGTTTTTAAGTTTCACAATCATCAATTTAGATTAGTTGACCTTCCAGGAATTTATAGTCTTACATCTTATACAATGGAAGAAAAACTTTCTAGACAATATATTTTAGAAGATGAGGTTGATGTAATTGTAGATGTCGCAGATGCCTCTTCACTTGAAAGAAATTTATATCTTGCTCTTCAATTAATAGAGCTTGGAAAACCAGTTGTATTAGCTCTTAATATGATGGATATTGTAGAAGAAAGAGGAATGGAAATTGATATGCACAGGCTTCCAGAAATGCTTGGAATACCAGTTATCCCTGTATCTGCAAGAAAGAAAATGGGTTTAGAGGTACTTATGCATGCAGTATCACATCATACAGGAAAACCACTAGAAGGGGAGCTTGAGCATCATCATGATGATAAAGTTAAAAAAAGTAAGCATATACATAATCACCATAAAGAATATGTAGTTGTATATAATGATGAAATTGAAGATAAAATTGACATAATCTCAGAAAGGCTTGAAGAAAAATATAAAGACATAGTAAATGTAAGATGGCATGCTATAAAAATTCTTGAAATGGATGAAGAGATTATAAAAAAATATACTATAGATATAAAAGACGTTGTTACTAGAAGTTATGAAGAGGATATTATAAATGAAAAATATGATTTTATTCAAGAAGTAATAGATGAATGTCTTATGAATAAAGAAAAAAAGGCAGAAAAAACAGATAAAATAGATAAAATTTTGACTCATAGAATATGGGGAGTCCCTATTTTTCTTGGAGTTATGGCTTTTGTATTTTTCTGTACCTTTACTATAGGAGATGCTCTTAAAGGAGTATTTGAAGTGGGGCTTGATTGGTTTAGTGGTACAGTTTTTAATATTCTTCAAAGCTTAGGTGCAGGAGACATTTTAACCTCTTTAATAGTAGATGGAATTATAGCAGGAGTTGGAGGAATTTTAACTTTCTTACCTAATATATTTATTTTATTTTTAGCTCTTGCAATATTAGAAGATAGTGGGTATATGTCAAGAGTTGCTTATGTTATGGATGGAATTATGGGTAAGATAGGCTTATCTGGAAGAGCCTTTATTCCAATGCTTTTAGGATTTGGATGTACAGTGCCAGCAGTTATGGCTTCAAGAGCTCTTGAAAATCCAAGAGATAGATTAAAAACTATTTTAGTAACTCCATTTATGTCATGTAGTGCAAGGCTTCCTATCTATGTTTTATTTTCAGAAATGTTTTTTGAAAAAAATGCAATGTTAGTTGCTTATTCAATGTATGTAATTGGACTTGTTGTTGCAATAATTGTAGCATTAGTTGTAAATTTATTTGATAAAAAGAAGGAAATAAATACTCTTCTTATAGAGCTTCCAGAATATAAATCTCCAAATGCAAGGACAATATTTATATATGTATGGGAAAAAGTTAAAGATTATTTATCAAAAGCAGGAACAACAATTTTTATAGCTTCAATTATAATATGGGTTGTATTAAACTTTGGACCAAATGGAATGGTAAAAGATATGTCACAAAGTTTTGGTTCTTATATTGGAAAAATTGTAGCACCAATACTAAAGCCAGCAGGACTTAACCATTGGCAAATAGTAGTTGCATTAATTGCAGGTATAGCAGCTAAGGAAGTAGTAGTTTCAAGTATGGGAATTCTTTATGGAATTTCTAATATAATTAGGAGCATCAGGCTTTGGAGCATTAAATGCTTATGCACTTATGGTATTTTGTCTATTATATGTACCATGTGCGGCAACAATTGCTACAATAAAAAAGGAAACTAATTCTTGGAAATGGACAGGCTTTACAATAGTATTTCAACTTTTAGTAGCTTGGCTAGTTTCAACTCTTGTATATCAAGTAGGTTCTATGATAATATAAAAATCACTTAATAAGGAAGTGGTAAATTTGATTATAAAAATAATACTAATATTTCTTATTGCAGCTTATGTAGGTTATGTTGTATATAAGAAAGTAAAGGACATAAAAAAAGGAAAGTTTTGCAACTGTGGTTGTGAAGACTGTCCATCAAAAAATAAAAAATGTAAATAAAAATAAAAAAATCTTAGGTGAATAAACCTAAGATTTTTTTTGTAATAATAAGATTTTGCTATTATTTTTACAAATTATCTAAAAAATAAGAATTTTTTCAAAAGTAAAAAGCTTAAAGGTGTTCTTTAGTTAATAATAAGACTTGATAATATTTATTGGAAGTATTAACATATATTTATAATTTCAAAGGAGTGATTTTAATGTATGAGGAAGTTAAAGGAATTTTAAAAAAGTATTCTCAAGAAAAGGATTTCTTAATAACTAAGGTTACAGCATGTGTTTTAGGAACTAAAAAAGTGTAATGGAAAGACTTTATATCTCTAAAGGAGAGATGATAAAAAGACTTATAAAATCTCAACAAATAACAGGTCTTAATTTTTTCCTTGACCAAGAAGTGATGGATATTATAGGAAAAATGGATAATGAAGATTATAAGAAATTAATAAGCTTTTATGATAGTGAAGAAAAATATGGACTAAACTTATTTAATAAGATTATTGCTTTAAATTATGGAGAAGACCAAAAGGAAGAAAATATAGAAGTTGATAAGTTAGAATTTTTCCATAAAATTTTTGATATGAAAGATGATGATACTTATAATGACCCATTTATGGATAAAGGTCTTTTATCTTTATATCCTGCATATGCAGAGGATGAGGATTTTAATTTTGTTGGATGTGAAACTAACGAGGAATATAGAAAATTATATAAACTTATGGACTACTTTTTAATATCAAGTGATGAAGAATATATGAGTATATATCTTAAAGATTCAATAACAAATCCATTAGAAAAAAAGAATGGAGAACTTAGAAGGTTTGATTATATAATAACTATTCCTCCAGTAAAAAGCAATTATTCAATAGAAAGATTAATGGAAGATAAATTTCAAAGATTTAATTACACTAAATTAGGAAACTTTAAATCTTTAGATTGGATATATCTAGACCATGTTATTTCAACTCTTACAGATAAAGGTAGGGCAATGGTGTTTTTACCTGAACATTTATTAAGTGATGGAGGAGAAAATAAATCTATAAGAGAAGCTTTAGTAAAATCAGATATAATTGAAAAAATAATAATTCTTCCGGAAAATGCTTTGAAAAAGGATAATAAAGAAATGTGTTGTTTTATTATAAATAAAATGAAAGAAGAAAAGAATGTAATAGATTTTATAAACTTAAAAGCATTAGAAAAAATGCAAAATTATGATTATGAATATTATGGATTAAAACTTATATCAAATGAAAACACAAAGGAAGAACTTAATAAACTTCATAAGAAGTGGACTATAGAAAATTTACGAGAAAAAGGGTATAATTTAGATATATTCCATTAAACTTTTTAAAAGAAAGGTGAGTACTTTGAAAAACAATATAGAAAATTTTACAATAAAATCAAAAAAAGATGATTTAAATTTAAGCCTAATTAAGGTTACACCAAAGGACAAAAAATTAAAAGGAATACTTCAAGTTGCCCATGGAATGAGTGAACATAAAGAGCGTTACTTGCCTTTTTTAGATTATATGAGCAGTTTAGGATATGTGTGTATTATAAATGACCATAGAGGACATGGAAAAAGTGTAAAATCTATAGAAGACTTAGGATATTTTTATGATAATGGAGCAGAAGCTTTAGTAGAGGATTTACATCAAGTAACTGAATTTATAAAGGAAAAGTATCCAAAACTTCCAGTATATTTATTTGGACATAGTATGGGCTCTTTAGCAGTAAGGGCTTATATTAAAAAATATGATTATGAAATAGATGGTCTTATTGTTTGCGGATGTCCAAGCGATAATAAAGGAAGTAGAATAGCTAAAAAAATAAGTGAAGTAATAAGTTTAATAAAAGGAGACCATTATAGAAGTAAGTTTATTGATAAGTTAGTAACTGGAGCTTTTAATTCAAAGATTAAAGATTCTACTTCAAATAATGATTGGATATGTACAGATAAAAAAATTGTAAAAGACTTTGAAGATGACCCTTTATGTGGTTTTACCTTCACAGTAAATGGCTTTTCCACTCTTTTTGATTTAATGAATAAAGTATATAGTAAAAAAGGATGGAAACTTATAAATGATAAACTTCCTATATGGTTTATTTCAGGAGAAGAGGACCCTTGTATGGGAAACAAGAAAAAGTTTTTAAATGCAGTAAATTTATTAAAGGAAATAGGATATAAAAATGTAAGCTATAAATTATATAATAAAATGAGACATGAAATACTAAATGAAAAAGATAGCCAAAAAGTATTTAAAGATATTTCAAATAAAATAGAAGAGTGGGAAAAAATATTTGAAAAATAAGTAATAAATAAGTAGAATAATAAAATTAAAGTAAAAAAATTTTGAAAATAGTTTGACCTGTAAATAATTTAATTATATAATCTAGTTAAAGATTAGGAAAACAGGGGGAGTTTTTTTATGTTTAGAATGGTAAGGAAGAAAAAGAATGGTTTTACTCTTATTGAGCTTATAATTGTAATAGCAATTATTGCTATATTAGCTGCATTATTACTTCCAAAGCTTGGGGTTGTTAAAGAAAATAGTAATAAAACAGCAGATGTATCAAACGCAAGAGAAATAGCAGAAGCAGCATTAGAGGCATCTTCAGCTGATAAAATTAAAACTGATTACGATACATGGGTAGAATTAGATGGAAGTTCCGCATCTACAGGAAGTGTAAAGCAAGAGGTACAAAGCTTTGTTCAAAGAACTCCAAAAACAAAATCAAAATCAATAGCAAATGTACCATCTGGTAGTAACTTTTACATATGGGTAGGAAAAGATGGTAAAATAGAAGTTGCAGTAGACGATGGTACAAATAAGCTTATTCTTTATCCATCTCAAAACACAGCTTATCAATTAAAATAATAAATAATATTTTTGTAAATTAAAAAGCTGCTACAAAACTAATTTAAAAAAGTTTTGTAGCAGCTTTTAATAATTATTAATAGTAGCAAACTATAGGAATTCCAGCCCATACATTATTATAAATTGTTTGTGCTGCTTCATATGTCATGTTAACACAACCATGAGAACCTGCAGTTAAATATGTTTGAGGGTTTGCTAGTTCCTCTGCTGTTCTCCAGCTTGCATCATGAAGACCTATTCCTCCATTAAAAGGCATCCAAAATGATACTGGAGTTGCATAATCTGCTCCTCTTAGAATTTGGTCTCTTTGTTTATAGTATAAGCTATATACTCCAGCAGGTGTTGTGTAATTTTTACTTACATTACCTGAAATTACATTGGTATCCATAATAAGTGAACCATCTATATAAAGCCATAGATGTTGTCTACCTAAATCTATTTCTACATAAGAATTTCCTATATCATTATCACCTGAGAAAGTAGCACCTTTTTGAGAAAATGTAAGTTCCTTAGAAGAAGTACCATTTTTTATGGCAGAAATCAAGCTTTCAACCTCTCCAGAAGTATTGACTTTCCATCCATAAACCCCCCCACTAACTTGCACTGTACCACCAGAAGATGATGAGAAGTTTCTTGTCTTTCCAACAGTGTTGTATTTAGAAGCAAGAGAATTAACAAATCCATAAACATTATCATAATTAAATGTAACATTGAAATCCTCATCAACTCCAAGCCAAGAGTTTATAGTAGCACTATCTAAATATTCTTGATTGCTTCCAATAGTATAGGTAACAGAACGCTTACTATATGTGTTAAGCTCATTTAAAGCATTTGTTACTTCTTGAGAATCAGAAGTGTATTTAGGAACTATGTAACAGCCAAGACTCTCTAAATTAATTTTAGTTTCTCCTTGAGTAAAAGCATTGACAATAGAATCATATAAAAGATTACTATCTACCTTGTTTCCTATAACACCATCTACAACAACATAAGAACCATCTTTATATTCAATAGAAGGATTTTTAGGCTCTACAACATCTTGAAAACAAGCAAGGCTATTTATGTTATTTCTTAATAAATCCTCATTAAAAGATATTCCAGCACCTTCTTCAGAATCTTTAGGATTTAAAATTGAAAAAATCCATAAATTAGGATCATCAATATTATCTAAATTTTTTGTTTCATCACTTAGATAATACTTTAATGCAAAACTTTCTCCAGCCAATTCTTCAGTTTTTCCATCCTTTTCTTCTAAAGTAAGTTTATAATCATCTAATTTAGAAGAAAGTTGTTTATCTAGCTCATTAACAATCATGCTTTTAACATTAATATTGCTAAAGGCTTGTTCAAAATTAAATGGTTCTTTTGATTTCTTTGAAAAAATCCAGAATAAAGCAACTGCTGCCACCATTAGCAGAAAAATTGCTATACTGGATATTATTATTGTGATTTTCTTTTTTTGTGAATCCATGAAATTTTATCCTCCAGTATAATAAAAATAATTGATATAATAAAGACCTACATCTATTATACAAATGTTAATATAATATGACAATATAATTAAAAATTAAAATTTGTTACAAAAATATATGAAAACGTTATACCTGTTTGATAAAATAACAATATGGAATTTAAGAAAATAAAGTATTTCGAGGAAAAATTTAATAAAAATAAAAAAACAAAAATAATTGTTGAAATTATTTAAAATAGAGAATAAAATAGAATTAAATTTTTTAATAATGAATAAGGAAGTGCACATTTATGAGTATAGTTAATAATGAAAAACAATTATTAAAAGCAATAAATGAAGATGTTTCAGAAATTGTTTTAGAAGGGGAATGGAAAAATAATATTGCTGAAATTTTCACAAAAGATAGTGTTTCTTGGTTAGTAGCAGTATCATCAATAACATCTGTAGTGACAATATCTGTAGCAAAAGGTATTTCTGAATTATTGGAATTAAGTGTTGCAGCACCCCTTATAGCAATATTTGGTACAGTAGTTGCAGCTTATTTAATAGGACTAGCCATCTCAGAAGGAATAGATTCAATAAGAAAGCTTAGAGAATGCTATACTTTATCAGAATCAAATAAAGAAAGAGCGGTATTAAAAATAAAAGCTTAATCTATTATTTTGTTTATATTTTAATTTTATTTTATGAACTATAATTGATACTTTTTTAGAAAGAGTTGTTGCATAAGCAAATATTTACACAATATATAGCATTTTACTTATATAAAATGTACTATATAGTGTGATTAGAATTCTTTATGCAATAACTCTTTTTTTATTATATAAAATTGTATCAGTTTATAAATCATTAAAACTTGCATGTATTCGATTTGCCTTTTTTTTCAATATTAAAAATTATATTTTGATTTTTATTACATTTATGTTAGTTGATTATATATAGAATAATTATTGTATTTAAGAAAAAAATTATCCAATCAAAACCTTTACATAAATAGACGTGTGGAAAAATTTATGCTATAATATCAAAAAAATAAATTTTACAAGTGTATTAGGAGGGAAAAGATATGTATAGAATAAATGTAAGAGGAAATTCAGGAAGGAAATGTGCATTCTGCAAACATTGGAATGACCCAGAAAATATAGCTATAAGTCCAAGAGAACCAGAACTTGGTCTTTGGGAGTTTAATAGGGATATGAAAAGTGAATGTGAAGAAAAAGAATGCATGAAAATGGCAACAGACTGCTGCATGAAATTTGAATTAAAATTATAGCAAAA
>CACZYK010000107.1 GCA_902785295.1 uncultured Clostridium sp. | reverse complement strand
TATATGATTAACTAATTTACCATATAATAAAGCTAAAAGCTAGATATAATCTATATTTCAATTACAAAAAATTTTATACTTTCCTATACATTAAAAAAGCAGAATAAATATATTGTTTTGCTCTTCTGCCCTGCTAGCTCCAAGTTAGGACAAAACAATATATTTTTTCTGCTCTAACTAAAGGAAAGTGTTCCTGTAACTTAGAAACACTTTTCTTTACTATTATATGTATATTAGTTTTCAAATAGTTTACTTATTGGTTCATCGTCGTAAATTCTCTTAATTGCTTCTGCTATTAATGGTGCAACAGAAATTGTTTTTACTTTGTGTGTATCTGCATCTTTTGATAGTGGAATTGTATTTAGCATGGCCAATTCTTCTATTGCTGAAGAATTTATTCTATCAAATGCAGGACCTGAAAGAACTCCATGTGTACATCCAGCATAAACAGCAGTAGCTCCTAATTTCTTTAATGCATTCGCTGCATTAGTTATAGTTCCAGCAGTATCTATCATATCATCTATTAATATACATCTCTTGCCTTCAACTTCTCCAATTATATTCATTATTTCTGATACATTTGGCTTAGGTCTTCTCTTATCAATTATAGCTATTGGTGCGTTTATTCTATCTGCAAATTTTCTAGCTCTTGTAACACTTCCTAAGTCTGGTGATACAACAACAACATCATCTTGGTCAGCTAAACCTTTTTCTATAAAGTGTTGAGCTAATATTGGTGCTCCTAATAAATGGTCAACAGGAATATCAAAATATCCTTGAATTTGTGCTGCATGTAAATCCATAGTTAATACTCTGTCAGCTCCAGCTGCTGTTAAAAGGTCAGCAACTAATTTTGCAGTTATTGGATCTCTTGACTTAGCTTTTCTGTCCTGTCTTGCATAACCGTAGTAAGGAATTACTGCGTTTATTATACCTGCTGATGCTCTCTTAAATGCATCTATCATTATTAATAATTCCATTAAGTTGTTGTTAACTGGTGAGCTTGTTGATTGAACTATAAAAACCTCAGCACCTCTAACAGTTTCCTTAATGTTTACTGCTATTTCTCCATCACTAAATGTTGAAACTTCAGCTTCTCCCATTGGTATTCCTAGAATTTTTGCTATTTCATTAGCTAATTCTGGATTGGAATTTCCAGTAAAGATTTTAATATTTCTATCATGGGATATCATCTTTATAAAGACCTCCTTAAAAATTAAAACTTTTGGCATAATTTATATTATTAATTATTTCATTAAACCCTTTTTCTTAACCCAACCTTTTATATTTCTCTGCTTAGCTCTAGCTACTGCTAAATCTCCTTCTTCAACAGTTGAGGTAATTGTTGAACCAGCTGCTATATAAGTGTTGTCTTGAACCTCTACAGGAGAAATTAAATTAGTATTACATCCTATAAAACTATGGTCTCCTATAATTGTTTTATTCTTTTTCTTACCATCATAATTAACTACAACAGTACCACATCCAAAATTACAACCTGAACCAACTTCTGCATCACCTATATAAGTTAAATGTGATACTTTAGTCTCATTTCCAATTGAAGATTTTTTAACTTCTACGAAGTCACCAATTCTTACACTTTCTCCAATTGTACTCTCTGGTCTTATATATGCAAAAGGTCCTACTGTGGTATTCTTTCCTATCTTGCTATCTAATATAACAGAAGCTTGAATTTCCACATTATCTTCTATTATACTATCTTTTATTCTAGAATTCTGTAGAATTGTGCAACCTTCTCCTATCTTTGTATAACCTTCTATAATATTGTTAGGATATATCACTGTATCCTTTCCTATTATAGCATTTACTCCAATATAAGTTGTATTTGGATCTATTAAAGTAACTCCATTATCTAAATGGAATTGGTTTATTCTTTTTCTTAATACTCTTTCAGCTTCAGCAAGCTGTGCTCTTGAATTAACTCCTAAAGTATCTTCATAGTCAGTTAAAAGAGCTCCAACTTTTTCTCCCTTGCTCTTTAAAATTCCTATAACATCTGTTAAATAATATTCCCCTTGAACATTATTATTGTTTAATTCCTCTAATGATGATAATAAAGATTTTATATCAAAGCAATACATTCCTGCATTCATTTCATTAACTTTTAATTCTTCTTCATTACAATCTTTATGTTCTACAATCTTAAGAACTTTCTCACCATCTCTTATTATTCTTCCATAACCAGTAGGGTCATCTACATAGGCTGATAATAAGGTTGCTTTGTTTCCTTTTTTTATGTGTTCATCTATTAATTTTTTTATTGTTTCTACTCTTGTTAATGGGGCATCTCCTGTAAATACAGCCACCACTCCATCTTTTCCTTGTAAAAATTCTTTAGCACATTTAACAGCATGACCTGTTCCTAATTGTTCTTCTTGCAAAGAATAAGATACATTTCTGTCCTTTGTACTTTCTTTTACTAATTCAGAACCATTACCTATAATTACATTTACATCTTCTATTTCTGCTTCTCTCATGTTATCTATAACATGATTTACCATTTCTTTTCCACAAACTTTATGTAATACTTTAGGAATATTTGATTTTATTCTTGTTCCTTGTCCTGCTGCCAATATAATTGCACATTTATCCATATCAAATCCTCCGATATATCTTTAAGTAATCTATATCTACGTTTTTTCAACTAATTAATTATACCTTATTATTATATTTGAAAGAAATTCTTATTTCAACCTTTCTATGGGCTTTTAATTAAACAAAATAAAAAAGTATTAATTATTACTTTGCGTCGACAGACTCCAAGTCAACGCAAAGTAATAATTAATACTTTCTAACTAAAGGAAAGGAAATTCTTAAACTTGTTTCTTTTATTAAGCTTTATTATTAACTTAACAAGTTATCCACAGTTTTCAAAATATATAATTTCCCATAGAATAAAAGAAGGTAAAAAAACCTCCTTTTATTTTGAACAAAAAATACTATTTATTCTCTTCTACTGTTTCTTCTTTTAATGCTACTTCATAAGCATTTAGAATTGATGTTTGAATTTTCTCTCTAGTTGTTGTGTTTATAGGGTGTGCTATATCCTTAAATTCACCATCTGGTGTCTTCCTACTTGGCATAGCAATAAATAATCCATTTTGACCTTCTATAACCTTTATATCATGTACAACAAATTCATTATCAAAGGTTACTGATACTATAGCTTTCATTTTTCCATCATTTGATATTTTTCTGATTCTAACGTCTGTGATTTCCACTTCACTACACCTCCAGTTGCTTTAATAGGTATATATTTCTACAAATCTTTGTAAAATCCTCTTTTTTCAAGAAAATTGTTAGAAAATTTAGGTTTTTAAGAATTTATTATTATTTTTGACTAAATCTTGAAGAAGGGTGTATATCTATAATAGATGATTTATCTAAAGCTTTTAACTCAACTATAGACACATATTCATCTACAAGTTTCTTTTCTACCTCCTTATTATCTACTAAAACTCCAATTCCAACTAATTCATTATCAAATTCTTTAAGTAAATCTTTTATTCCTAGTGCAGTACCTCCACCCTTCATAAAATCATCTATAAATATACTTTTACTTCCTGGTTTCATTGACTTTTTAGATAAAGACATTTGCTGAAGTCTTCCACTAGTACCTGATACATAATTAATAGTAACTGTAGGTCCTTCTGTAACTTGATTATCTCTTCTTGCTATTATAAGCTGAACCCCTAGATTTCTTGCCACCTCATATGCTAATGGAATACCCTTTGTTTCTACAGTTATTACATAATCTATAGCCATATTCTTAAAACAAGATGATAAAATTACTCCTGCTTTTCCTATTATAGTTGGATTGTACATAAGGTCTGTCATATATATGAAATTGCCTGCAATAATCCTTTCATCATCTTTTAGTAAATCACATAGTTCCATTGCAAATTTTTTAGCACTATCATTTCCTATTGTAGAGATAAATTTTATTCCACCTGCTGCTCCTGAAATTGTTTCTATTTCTCCCATATCAAGCTTGCTTAAAACTTCTCTAATTATAACAATATCCTCACTTATTGTGGATTTTGCTGCATTTAAAAGTTCTGAAAATTTATTTAAGCCTATTATTTTGTTAGGATTTTCCATTAAAATCTTGGTAATAGCTACGACTCTGCTATTTCTGCTTAACTTTCCCAAAAAAATCTCACCTTCTCTATACTAAAAATGCGAATCATATTACAAAAAAACTTATTATTATTCATATTCTATTCTATATTATTTTCAATATCAACATATTTAATTTTTGTTTTTTATTTTATATTATTTTGCATTAACTTAAAACTTACAAAATGGAAAAAGTAAAATAATAATTAACACTTTTTTATTTATATGTGTTCAAATTCTTAAATTTGTATATAATTATAAGTAGAATAATTAAAGGGGATGATATTTTGTCATTTGATTTTATAAAAGATAAACATATGAAAATACATTTTATAGGTATTGGCGGAATAAGCATGAGCGGACTTGCTGCTGTACTATTAAATAATGGATATAGAGTTTCAGGTTCTGATGCAAAAGAATCTAACATAACTAAAAACTTAAGAGAAAAAGGTGCTTCTATCTATATAGGTCATAGTGCAGATAACTTAGTTGATGTTGATTTAGTAGTTTACACAGCTGCTATTCCTGAAAACAATCCTGAATTAGTAAAGGCTAAGAAAGAAAATATTCCATTGATGGATAGAGCTGAATTTTTAGGTTCTATAATGAAAGGTCATAAATTTAATGTTGCTGTTTCAGGAACTCATGGAAAAACAACATGTACATCTATGCTTTCATATATAACTTTAGAAGCAAAACTTGACCCAACTATACTTGTTGGTGGCGAGTTAGATGCTATAGGTGGTAACTATAGAATAGGTGAAAGTGAATACTTTATTACTGAGGCTTGTGAATATAAAGCTTCATTTTTAAAATTCTTCCCTTATGTAGGAATTATCTTAAATATCGATGCAGACCATTTAGATTATTATAGAGATATAAATCACATAACTGAAACTTTTGAAAAATTCTCAAAGCTTGTTCCTAAAGATGGATATCTTATAGGTTATGGTGGAGATAAAAGAGTTTCTGAAATATTATCAAAAGCTGATTGTAATACAATAACTTATGGTTTTGATAATGAAAATCTTACTGCTAAAAACATTTCTTTTAACAAAAAAGGATGTGCAACATTTACTGTATGTGAAAATGAAAAAGAATTATTTATTGTAACTTTAAATAATCCTGGAAAACATAATATTTTAAATGCACTAGCTGCAATTGCTACAAGCTTAATATTTAATGTTTCTAATGAAGCTATTGTTTCTGGACTTGAAAAATGTCTTGGTGCTCATAAAAGATTTGAATATAAAGGTGAAGTTAATGGAGTTACTGTAATTGATGATTATGCTCATCATCCAACAGAAATCAAAGCAACTTTAAACACTGCTAAAAAAATTCCACACAATAAAATTTATTGTGTATTCCAACCTCACACTTACACAAGAACAAAAACATTATTTAATGAATTTACAACAGCTTTTAATGATGCTGATGAACTAGTTTTAATGGATATATATGCTGCTAGAGAAAAAGATACAGGGCTTGTTTCTTCTGATGAATTAGTATAAGAAAAACTGGATTAAAATGTACAAATGTTCATTCTCATGATGAAGCTACATCTTACATAAAAGAACATGCTAAATCTGGAGACGTTGTTTTAACAGTTGGTGCAGGTGATGTTGTTCTTGTAGGAGAAAAATATCTAGCAGAATAAACATAATTTGATATAGAATAAAATTAGACCCTTGGCTGTAATTTAACAGATTAATATGATTTTTATATATCTTCTGTTATTATGCAGCCATTTTTTCTACAATAAATTATATACTCAATTAATATGCAAATATGTTATTTAACAAATAAACTTTTAAAAATTTTTTATCTTTTTTAATAATATTATTTTAACTTTTAGGCAAACTATATATAGGAGTGATTTTTATGGATTTATTAACAAATATTCAAACAGCCTCAGATTATATTTTAAAAAGAAGCAAGTACAAACCTGAAATAGGACTTATTCTTGGTTCTGGATTAGGAGCATTAGCTAATTTAATCTTCAAGGAAAAACTGTTGTTGCTATGCAAGGAAGATTTCATTACTATGAAGGCTATAAAATGGAAGAGGTTACTTTTCCTATTAGAGTTATGAAGTTACTTGGCATAAAAACATTAATAGTAACTAATGCAGCAGGAGCAGTTAATACCTCATTTAAACCTGGAGATTTAATGATAATAACAGACCATATCAATCTTTCAGGAAATAATCCTCTTATTGGGAAGAACTTAGATTTATTTGGCCCAAGATTTCCTGATATGTCAAATGCCTATAACAAAGAACTTAGAAAAATAGCTAAAAACGTGGCAAACTCTATTAATATTGATATTAAAGAAGGAGTTTATGCTATGATGAGTGGTCCAACATACGAAACTCCTGCAGAAATCAATATGATAAGAACATTAGGAGGTGATGCAGTTGGAATGTCCACAGTACCTGAAGTAATTGTAGCAAATCACTGTGGTATTAAGGTTATTGGAATATCTTGCATGACTAATATGGCTGCTGGTATATTAGAACAACCATTAAACCATGAAGAAGTTATTGAAACATCAAATAAAGTTAAAAATAATTTTATAAAGTTTATGGAAACATTAATAAAAGAAATTTAATTTATCAAAAAGGGGGATCTTATTAATTTTTATCATAAAGGAGACTTAAAGTTGAATAGATTAATAGGATTACTTGGAATAATTATAATTCTTGGAATTGCTTATTTGCTATCTGAGAATAAAAAGAAAATTAATTGGAGACTTGTTTTTGTTGGATTAGGGTTACAAATTTTATTTGCATTAATAATTCTAAAAATACCAATTGGAAGAAGAGTTTTTGAATTTTTTAGCATGGGTATAACAAAAATATTAGACTTTACTAGTGAAGGAACTGTATTTTTATTTGGAAATCTTACAGATGTTAATACTTTTGGCTCAATATTTGCTCTTAATGTGCTTCCTACAATAATTTTCTTTTCATCACTTATGGCAATTTTATATTATTTAGGAATTATGCAGGTTGTTGTTAGATTTATTGCAAGAATAATATCAAAACTTCTTGGAACATCAGGTGCAGAAACCTTAAGTGCTGTTGGAAATATATTTTTAGGGCAAACAGAAGCTCCTCTTCTTGTAAAACCTTATATAAATAGAATGACAAAATCAGAGCTTACAGCAATTATGGTGGGAGGAATGTCCACCGTAGCTGGTGGAGTTATGGCAGGTTATATTTCCATGGGAGTAAATGCAGGGCATTTACTTGCAGCAAGCATAATGGCTGCTCCTGCTGGACTTATTTTAGCAAAAATTTTAGTTCCAGAAGTTGAAGAACCAGAAACAAAAAATACAACTAATATTTCCACAGAAAAAACAGCTTCTAATGTTGTTGAAGCAGCTGCAAATGGTGCTAGCGAAGGGCTTTCTTTAGCTTTGAATGTAGCTGCAATGCTCCTTGCTTTTGTAGCATTAATAGCTCTTTTAAATTATTTAATTGGACTTATTGGAAGCCTTTTTGGATTCCCTACTTTAAGTCTTCAATGGATATTAGGAAAACTTTTTTCTCCATTAGCATTTGTTATGGGAGTTCCAATAAAAGATATATCAATTGCTGGAAGCCTTTTAGGTGAAAAGATAGAAGGAATTCTTCAAGAAAAAACTGTTCTTATTCTTACTTATGCTTTATGTGGATTTGCAAATATAAGCTCAATTGCAATACAAATTGGAGGAATTGGTGGAATTGCCCCTAATAGAAAAGCAACAATAGCAAAGCTAGGTCTTAAAACTTTAATTGGTGGTGCTTTAGCCACTTGCCTTACTGGCACAATTGCAGGAATATTATTTTAAAGCTAGCCATACTAACTTTGGCTAGCTTATTTAACCAACATATTCACATTTAAAGTAAAAATAGTATATTATATTTCACCTAATAATTCACTTTTCTTTTTTTATATGTAGCCAAGTTGTTTATTTATAAATATCCAAAAGAACATTGTTATTATAGAAAATAATGAAGTAAATACTACTATTTGACCAGCCAAATCCCCATCTGCACCCATTTGCTCTGCCATAGTGAAAGAAGATACTGCACCAGGTGCTGAAAACATTGTAATTAAAGTTCCTAATTCTATTCCTCTAAATCCTAAAGCTATTGCAATTGGCAAAAATATTGCAGGTGCTAGTATAAGCTTTCCAAAGACAGTAAAGATAAGTTGTTTAACATGTGCTGATATAGATTTAAATTCAAAGCTTCCACCTAATATAGCAAGAGCTAAAGGTGTTGCAACTTTAGATAAATCGCTAGCTGTCTTATCTAATATATAAGGAAGTTTTATTCCCAAAACTATCATTAATATTCCTGCAAGAGATGAAATTATAAGAGGATTTGTTATTATTCCTTTTATAATTTTTTTAATGTTTATTTTTCCTCCCCTAAATATTTCTAATGTTATTACTGCTAAGAAATTATATGTAGGAACTATTGTAGCTATTAAAATTGATGGAATTCCTATATTTTTTTCTCCAAATAAAGAGATTGCTACTGGAAGTCCAAAAAGTACAAAATTACTTCTAAAAATTCCTTGAATTATAACTCCTCTTCTTCTATTTTCTTTTTCAAATAAAGGGACAAGCAAACACAATACTAAAAACATAATAAATACATTTAGGATTTAGTCCTGATTTTAAATCTGTTTTATAAACATTGTAAAATAACAATATAGGTAAAAATGACTTAAAAACTGCTTTATTCATTACCTTTAAAGTATGTTCATCCCATAGTTTTGTAATCTTTAATATATATCCTAATAAAATATTCAAAAATAATGGTACAACTACATTAAATGATATTATTAGATTTTCCATTTTTATATTTTCCTCCAAAAATTATTATTTTATCCTAACTTGGAGCTAGCAGGACAAAAAAAGCAAAATAATATATTTAATCTGCCTTTTATTATATCATAAAAATAATAGGAATATTTTATTTGAAAATTGCAATACATTTTAATTTATCATAATAGATTTTAAGAGTATAATTATGTGTTGTACAAGTTTTAAATATCATACTTAGGAGGAAAACATTATGAAAATGGCAATAATTTCAGATATACATGGAAATATATATGCATTAAGAAATATAATTGATAAAATAGACGATGAAAAAGTAGATTTTATAATTTGTCTTGGAGAT
>CACZYK010000106.1 GCA_902785295.1 uncultured Clostridium sp. | reverse complement strand
TACGGTCTTAAGAAGGCTAGAAAGTCTCCACAATTCTCAAAGAGATAGTATTTATTATTTTATATTCTCACAAACCTTTGTGTTTGTGGGAATTTTTTTTGAAATTATATTTATGGATAAATTGTTAGTTTAATAATAAAGTTTACACTTGGTATATTAAATCTATGTTAAATATATTAATAATAGATTAAAAATATTAACAATAGTTTATAAATAAAGTAAACTTAGATATGAAGAAAATATTTATATCGGAGGAGAAGAATGATATGGAATCGATGATGATGACTATCATAACATTGCTTGGTGGGTTAGGCTTATTTGTATATGGAATGAAACTTATGGGAGATGGCCTAGAAAATGCAGCAGGAGATGGATTAAAGAGTATATTAGAAAAGGTAACTGGCAATCCAATTACAGCAGTTTTAATAGGTGCAGCAGTAACAGCTGTAATTCAAAGTAGTAGTGCAACTACTGTAATGGTAGTGGGGTTTGTTAATGCAGGTTTGATGAATTTAACTCAAGCTGTAGGAATAATAATGGGTGCTAATATAGGGACAACAATTACTGCACAATTAGTTGCATTTAAGTTAGATGAAATTGCTCCACTCTTTGTTTTTATAGGTGCAGCTATAGTTATGTTTGCAAAAGGAAAAAAGAGAAAAGAAATAGGAAATATTATACTTGGCTTTGGTATATTATTTACTGGAATGGGAATAATGAGTTCTTCAATGAAACCTCTTACTAATTCAGAAGTTTTTAAAGATGTTTTATTAACAATAGGTGATAATTGGCTAATTGGTATTTTAGCTGGAGCAGTAATAACAGCAGTTTTACAAAGCTCATCAGCTACTACTGGTATCTTAGTTGGTCTTGCAACAGCAGGAGCCATAGACATAAAAATAGCATTACCAATTGTTTTTGGATGTAATATAGGAACTTGTGTAACAGCAATATTATCAAGTGTAGGAGCTAATAAAACAGCTCATAAGGCAGCAGCAATGCATTTGATATTTAATATTTTAGGAACAATCATCTTCATACCATTTTTAGGATTACTAGGAGATTTTGTTTATAATTTAAGTCCAAATGATGTACAAAGACAAATAGCAAATGCACATACAGTATTTAATATAGTAAATACACTAATTATGCTTCCTTTTAGTAAATATTTAATTATTATAGTAAATAAGATAATCCCAGGTAATGATGAAGAAGAAGAAATGGGAGTAAAATATATTGATGATAGATTACTTGAAACACCTGTAATTGCAGAAGCTCAAGTAATAAAAGAAACAGTAAGAATGGCAAATAAATCTAAAAAAGCTCTTGAATTATCAATGAAGGCCTTTATGGAAGGTGATGAAGCAATTATAAAAAAAGCTTATGATAATGAAGATTTAATAAACTTGCTAGAACAAGAGATAACCAAATTCTTAGTAAAATTATCAAAAAGGGAAATTGCTGAGAATGAAAAAGTAATTCTTGCATCAACCTTTCATGTGATAACTGATATTGAAAGAATAGGAGATCATGCAAAAAATATAGTAGAATTAGCTACAGAAAAAATGGAAAAGAATTTAAAATATACTGATGAAGCAATAAAAGAATTATATGAAATATATAATTATACACTTAAAGCGTTAGAAATAGCTATAAGCAGTTATGAAAATAAAAATCCTGAAGAAGCTAAAAAAATAAATGATATAGAAGCAAGTATAGATGATGCACAAGCAAGATTTAGAATAGAGCATATAAAGAGATTATATGATGATAGATGTACAGCTTATACAGGAGCAATATTCTTAGATTTAATTAGTAACTTTGAAAGAATAGGAGACCATTCAACTAATATAGCTCAAAGTGTTATAGATAATTATTAAGAATATTAAAGATGAAGAAGATTAAAATTCACTTATTAGTGCTATTTCGTGTTATATATAATTATTAAGCATAGTAAAGACTGCGAAAAATCGTGGTCTTTATTTTATTGCTAAAAAATTATATCAAGTTCTAAACTATGGGTAACTGGCTAAGTTTAATAGACGAAATAAATTTTAAAATTTCATTTTTTTGAATAAAAAATTATAAAAGGGTTAATAATATTGTTATAAAGCATTATGGAGGCATAGGGCATGAAATTAAAAAAATATTATATAATTCTTTTTATGGTTATGTTAATAATTATAAATATTCCTTTAAATATTTCAGCTAAAAATACTAAAATAAAAAAAGAGACAAAAGAAGAGATAAAAGGAATAATATTAATTGACCCAGGACATGGAGGAATAGATGGAGGAGCAAAATCTTCTAATGGAACAATTGAAAAAGATATAAATTTACAAATAAGTAATAGATTAAAGGAAAAATTGGAGAAAGAAGGATATAAAGTATATTTAACTAGAGAAGAAGACAAAGAATTATCCACTAGAAAAGTTGAGGATTTAGATAGTCGTTGTAAGATGAAAGAAGAGGTTAATTGTGATATTTTTATATCAATACATCAAAATAAATTTACAAACTCAAGATGTTATGGAGCACAAGTATGGTATGCAGATAATGAAAAAAGTACAAAATTAGGTGAATTAATTCAAGTAGGATTAAAAGAAAAAGTTCAAGATGGAAATACAAGACTTGCAAAAAATGCAAAAAATCAATATAGAATTTTAAGAGATGGATATGATGGTGCATGTGTAATAGTTGAATGTGGCTTTATATCAAATTCTCAAGAAGAGGAAAGATTAAAAACAGAAGAACATCAAAATCAAATTGTAGATGGAATTACAGAAGGTATAAAAAATTATTTTAAATAAAAAATACTCCACCTTATTTGTATATAAAATTAAAAATTACTTGTAAACTATACAAAAAAGAAATACACTATTATTAGATTATGGAGGTGGAGTGTTTTGAGAGAGATTAATGTTAAAGAAGTAGAAAATGCTGTTAGAAATTTAAGTATAGAAGCTAACTATTATGTTGGGCAAGATATAAAAGAAGCTTTAATTGAGTTTAAGAAAAATGAACCATTTAAAATTGCAGAAGAAGTTCTTGATAAAATTATTTTAAATGATGAAATAGCTTGCAATGAGCAAATGCCTATGTGCCAAGATACTGGTATGGCTTGTGTCTTTTTAGAAATTGGACAAGATGTTCATTTTGTTGGAGGGTTATTAGAAGATGCTATTAATGAAGGTGTAAGAAGAGGATATGAAGAAGGGTATTTAAGAAAATCAGTAGTTAAAGACCCTATTGATAGAGTAAACACAAAAGATAATACACCAGCAATAATATATTATGATATAGTTCCTGGTGATAAAGTTAAAATAACTTTGGCACCTAAGGGGTTTGGCTCTGAAAATATGAGTAGAATAGGAATGCTTAAGCCTGCTGATGGTCTAGAAGGAGTTAAGAAGTTTATAATAGATACTGTAGAACAAGCAGGTCCAAATCCATGTCCTCCTATGGTTGTTGGAGTTGGTATAGGTGGTACTTTTGATAAGGCTGCATATTTAGCTAAAAAAGCTTTACTTAGACCTATAAATGTTAGAAATTCAAATGAATTTTATAAAAATTTAGAGGAAGAATTATTAGAAAAAATAAACAAACTTGGTATAGGACCTCAAGGTTTTGGCGGAAGAACTACTGCATTAGGTTTAAATATAGAAACTTATCCAACACATATAGCAGGTCTTCCAGTAGCAGTAAATATAAATTGTCATGCTACAAGACATAAAGATATAACTTTATAGGGAGGATTTTGTTATGGAAATTAAGCTTACAACACCACTAACAGAAGAAAAAACTAAAAATTTAAAAGCAGGAGATAGTGTTTTATTATCTGGCGTGCTATACACAGGAAGAGATGCAGCACATAAAAGACTTATAGATTTATTAGATGAAGGAAAAGAGTTACCTATAAATATAAAAGATGAAGTGATATATTATGTTGGACCAAGCCCAGCTAAGCCAGGAATGGTAATAGGTTCTGCTGGACCTACAACTAGCTATAGAATGGATCCATATGCACCAAGATTATTAGATTTAGGATTAAAAGGAATGATTGGAAAAGGTGCAAGAAATCAAGAGGTAATTGATGCTATTGTAAGAAATAAAGCTGTTTACTTTGGAGCTATTGGAGGGGCAGCTGCACTTATTGGAAAAAGTATAGTTAGTTCAGAAATAGTAGCATATGAAGACTTAGGTGCAGAAGCTATAAGAAAAATAGAAGTAAAGGACATGCCTTTAGTTGTCATTATAGATAGTGAAGGAACAAATCTTTATGAAACTGGAAAGAAAGAATATCTAGATTCTCAAAAGTAATTATTAAATAAAAAATAGTTATTTATATTAACAAGAGTTTTTAAATGTAACTTTAGATATAATCAATAATGGGGATGGATGTTTTATAATAGCATCTATCCTTTATTTTTTAATTATAAACAATGTATCTTGAAAAAAATATTTAACTTTAGCATAATAAATAATAGAAGAGGTGAAAAGTATGAAGAAAAAATCTAGAATTAAATTACTAGGTGATTTAATAATGGATAAAATAATAATAATTTTGGTAGTAATATTAGTAGTACTTATATTAATAATTAATATTATAGAAAAGAGAAGAAATGAGGAATATAATTTATCAAATAAATCTAATTCACAAATAGCACAATCTCAAGAAAATAATAAAGAAGAGGGTAATACAGGAGAAGAAGCTTTGTATGAAGAAGCAAGAAATTTATTTTTTAATGAACATGATTATGAAAAGACAATAGAAAAAGCTAATGAAGTAATAGATAAATTTCCAAAAAGTTATAAGGCTTATAATATAAGAGGAATAGCTAAAGCATATAAAGGTAACTTTCAAGAAGGAATGCAGGATATAGATAAAGCATTAGAGTTAAATTCAGATTTTGGATATGCTAGATTTAATAAAGCTTTAAATTATGAACTTTATGGAGAATATGATAAGGCTTTAATGTGGTATGATAAAGCTTTAGAAGTTGAAGAGTATGTTTGGAGTTATTATGGAAAGGCATCTATTTATGGAAGAAAAGGTGAGGTAGAAAACACAATTAAATATTTAAAAATAGCAATATCAATGGATAGTGCTGTAAAAAATGAAGCAAAAACAGAAGCGGACTTTGATAATGTAAGATATTCTGAAGAATTTCAAGATTTGATAAATAACTAAGGAGAGTGAATTTATTATGTTTAATGTTTTAGTAGTAGATGATGAAAAGGAAATAAGAGATGCAATTGAAATATATTTAAGAGGAGAAAATCTAAATATAATAAAAGCTGGAGATGGTCTTGAGGCATTAGATTTATTAGAAAGTAATAATATACATTTAATAATTTTAGATGTGATGATGCCTAAACTTGATGGAATAAAGACATGTCTTGAAATAAGAAAAAATAGAAATATACCTATAATAATGTTATCAGCAAAAGGAGAAGATTCTGATAAAATATTAGGACTAAATGTTGGTGCAGATGATTATATGACAAAGCCATTTAATAATATGGAACTTGTAGCAAGAGTAAAATCTCAATTAAGAAGATATGATAAACCACTTAATATAGGTGGAGATGGAATAATAAAGGTTAGAGATTTAGTTATAGATGAGGTGGCAAAAAAAGTAATAGTAAGAGGGGTTGATGTAAAAGCTACAGCAACAGAATATAAAATTTTGCATTTGCTTGCATCTAATTTAGGAAATAAGAGAAAAAATAGAGATAAATACTAAAGAGCCAGAATATATCAAGGTGGTGTGGGGTATTGGCTACAAAATTGAAAAATAGCATAAAAAAATACTTTACAGAAGTATGGCTTATAGAGGTTATGATTGTATTGCTTATTGGTGGATATTTTTGTAATGAAATATATAATAGCAAAAAATCCACTTCATATTTAATAAATTTAATAGAAGAAGTAAAGAATCCTGAAAAAGTATATAGGGAAAAATTTAAAAATGAATCTGCACTTACAAGTGCAATTATATATGATAAGACTAATTCATTAAAAAAGATTTATTATGGAACAGACAAGGAAAAGCAAGATATAGAATCGTATTTTAAATACAATCCTAATACGATGAATACTGAAATTACAAATAAAGCTGAAAAATTTATGACTATTCCAAAGAATATATACTTTATTATTAGAAATAAAGAAACAAACGAAGTAATATCAAATGATATATATGTATCAAAAAATAAATATACTAGAAATGAGATTATGCAATATATAAATAATAAATATTCAGGAAAAGGAGTATGTATTTTTTATGATAATAGTAAAAACTTTAATGAGGTAGTATCAAAGGACAAAATAATAGATAAAGATGAGGTTATAGGATATTATGAAGAATATTATTATACAGCATCAAGTAGATATAATAATGAGGATAATATTAGGCTTCTTAAATTTATAACCTTTATTGGGGTTATTGGAATATTATTGTTATTAAAAATTATTATAGTATTAATTGTAGGTAGAAAAAATATTAATACAAAGTTTATACAAAATGTTAAATACATAATAAATAATGCATTAAAGTATAAAGAAACTAAAAAGATTATTGTAACTACTATAATATGTTTAGTAGTATTTTACATATTTTACTTATATCTAATAGCAGAAGGAGGATATGAAAAAAACATATTAGTAAATTTCTTTACCATGTATCCTTTTAAGGGAAGTTTATTGCTAATACTTTGTCCTCTTATAGTACTTTTTTATTCTGTAAAAAAAATAATTGAAGTAAAGAAAGTAACAGAAGCCTTAAAATGTATAAATGATGGAAGCTTAGAATGTGAAATTCCTGAAGGTGGAAGTAATGAAATAGTTGAGTTAGTAGAAAATATAAAGAAATTAAAAAAAGGATATGAGTTAGCTGTTGAAGATACATTAAAAAATGAAAGATTAAAAACAGAATTAATTTCTAATGTTTCCCATGACTTGAGAACTCCTCTTACATCAATAATTAATTATGTAAATATACTTCAACAAGATAATATAACTAAAGATGAACAAAAAGAATATCTTGCTATATTAGAAAAAAAATCTAAGAAGTTAAAAGTATTAATAGATGATTTATTTGAAATGTCAAAAATTAATAGTGGAAAAATGAAATTAAACAAAGAAAACATAGATATAATGTCATTAATACACCAAGCAATAGGAGAATATTCATTTAACTATGAAGAAATAATAATGAGCTTAGATGGAAAAATGATTTCTCGAGCTATTGAAAATATAGTAATTAATTCATTAAAGTATTCTTTAGAAAAAACTAGAGTTTATGTTGATGTAGAAAAAACAGAAAAAGAGGTAAAAATAGCGTTTAAGAACATAGCAAACTATGATATGGATTTTGATGATAATGAGATATTTGAGAGATTTGTAAGAGCAGATAAATCTAGAAATTCTAATATAGAAGGGTCTGGATTAGGACTTGCAATAACAAAAAGCATAGTTGAACTTCATGGAGGAGATATTAAGGTTGAACGTGAGGGAGATATGTTTAAAATATTTATATTACTTCCAATATAAATATTAATAAAAGAATATTATATAAATTTTTCACTAAAAGGTTGTTGTATAAAATAATATAGATACAATATAACGTTATTTTATAAATAAGAGGTAGTTATATTGTATTTATATATATTGTATAACAACCATTTTTTATCAATATAAATAGTTTAATATTATAAATATGTAAAAAAATAAGAGCTTTTTTTAATAAAATATTGATTATTTTTATAAATAGGATAAACTTATATTAATATTGTAGAAAACAAGTATACATGGTTTAAGGAGCATTAAAAGAAAGAAATTCTGAATTAAAAGAAATAGTATTAACAGATGTGTGTCCATATACTTTAGGTGTTGAAGTTGTTAGTGATTTAGGAAATAAAAATTTTGAAAAAGGATATTTTCTACCTATAATAGAAAGAAATTCACCAATACCAATAAGTAGAGTGGAACGTTTATATACTATATATGAAAATCAACGTAAAATCTTAATTAATATATTTCAAGGAGAAAGTAGGCTTGTTAAAAATAATATAAAGTTAGGAGAATTAGAAATTAATATTCCTATTAACAGAGCTGGAGCAGAAAGTATTGATGTTAGGTATACATATGATATAAATGGATTATTAGAAGTAGAAGTAACTGTAGTATCAACAGGTGAAAAGAAAAAGCTTGTTATAGAAAAATAAGAGGGAGTAATGACAAAGGAAGAGATAGAGAAAGCTCTTGAAAAACTTAAGGATATAAAAATACATCCAAGAGATAAAGAAGAAAATAGGTTTATTTTGGCTAGAGGAGAAAGACTTTATGAGGAATTTTTAGGAGAAAAACGTGCTTACATAGCAGATTTATTAATGCAGTTTGAAAGAGTATTATCAACTCAAAATATTAAGCTTATAGAAAAAGCTGCAAAAGATATGAAAAATTTATTAGATGAATTGGAGAAATTTTAAAAGTGAGTATTTGGGATATTTTGGGAGTACCGAAGGAAAGTGATTTAAAAACAATAAAGAAAGCATATGCAAAGCTTCTTAAAGAAAATAATCCAGAAGACAATGCAGAAGAATACCAAAAATTAAGAGAAGCTATTAAGTATAAAAAGAGAGAAAAAGATATTATTAAAAGTGTTGAATGAAATTTATTTGGGAAGTATTAAAGGAAGATTATATATGGTTTTTATTATTTATAATATTCAATCTTATCTTGTCATTGATAGTTAAATAAAAGATATTAAAAGTGTGTTTATGAAAAAAGCATATTTAAATAATATATTGTAAAATCTTATAAAAAAACAAATAAAAATAGACGAATTTTAGTTGAAATTTACTAAAAAATATTAACAATTTCATAGATATATGATAAAATTAAAATAGTGTAAGTATTAAAAAGGTTTAACTAAAAAAATTTTGACAGAATAATAACATTCTACAAAAATTTAGGAGGAAAAAGTATGAAGAAAGGAATAGCTGCATCAAAAGGCTATGCAATAGGAAAGGTTTTTTTACAAGTTAATGAGGAAATAGTTATAACAGATAAAAAAGTTTCTGATATAGAGGCAGAAAAAGCAAAATTACAAAAAGCACTTGATGATTCAAGAACACAATTAGAAAAAATAAAAGAAAAAGCATTGATAGAAATGGGAGCAGAAAAAGCTCAAGTTTTTGAAGCACATATAACATTATTAGATGACCCAGAATTTACTGGAGCAATGCAGATGGAAATAGAATCTAATAGCACAAACTCAATGAAAGCGGTTCAGTCTGTTACTGATATGTTTGTATCAATCTTTGATGCAATGGAAGATGCTTATATGAAAGAAAGAGCAGCAGATATAAAAGATGTTTCAAAGAGAATAATTTCAAATTTAGCTGGTAAAGGTGGAGAGGCTTTTGCTATAACAGAAGGAAATACAATAGTTGTAGCACATGATTTAACACCATCAGATACAGCACAGTTAGATAGAAGTAAGGTTGTTGGATTTATAACAGACATTGGAGGAAGAACTTCTCATGCTGCTATTATGGCTAGAACATTAGAAATACCTGCAGTACTAGGATTAGGAGATATAACTACTTCTGTTAAGATTGGGGATAGTGTAATTGTTGATGGTTTAACTGGAGATGTAATAATAAATCCTTCAGAAGAGGTAATTGCAGAATATACTAAAAAGAAGGAAAAGTTCCAAGCTGAACAAGAAGAATTAAAGAAATTAATAGATGTTAAAACTACTACTAAATCAGGAAGAAGAATAGAAGTTTGTGGAAACATAGGTAAGCCAGAAGATGTGCTTGGTGTTATAGCAAATGGTGGAGATGGAGTAGGATTATTTAGAACAGAATTTTTATATATGGATAGAGAAAGTGCTCCAACTGAAGAAGAACAATTTGAAAGCTATAAATTTGTTTTAGAAAAAATGGAAGGAAAGCAAGTAGTTATAAGAACTCTTGATATTGGTGGAGATAAGACTCTTCCTTATTTACCATTACCTCAAGAAATGAATCCATTCTTAGGATATAGAGCAATAAGACTTTGTTTAGATAGAAAAGAAATATTTAAAGTTCAATTAAGAGCATTACTTAGAGCATCTGTATTTGGTAAGCTTTGTGTTATGTTCCCAATGATTTCAGGAATACAAGAATTCCGTCAAGCTAAAGAAGTTGTTGAAGAATGTAAGGCAGAACTTAGAGCAGAAGGAAAAGAATACTCAGAAAATATTCAATGGGGTATAATGGTTGAAATTCCAGCAACTGCAGTTATGGCAGATGAATTAGCTAAAGAAGTAGATTTCTTCTCAATAGGAACAAATGACTTAATTCAATATACATTAGCAGCAGATAGAATGAGTGAAAAGGTATCATACCTTTACAATCCAATGCATCCTGCAGTATTAAGATTAATAAAGATGACTATAGATGGTGCACATTCTCAAGGTAAATGGGTTGGAATGTGTGGTGAAATGGCTGGAGATGAAACAGCTATTCCAACTTTAGTTGAATATGGATTAGATGAATTCTCAATGAGTGCTACATCAATTCTTACAGCTAAGAAGATAATGTTAGAACAAGAGTAATTAAAAAAATAATGGCTATTGCACTAAAATATTTTTATAAAATTTTTTGTGCAACAGCCGTTTTATATTGTTGTGAAATTGCTAAGCTTATCAATCTATTAAAACTTTTTAATTCCTAACGTTCATCACCTAAGAAGAAAAGTGCAAGAGTATTTATACCAGTATGGCTTCCAATAACACATCCTATATAATTTATAAGAACCTCTACATTATATTTTTCTTTAATTTTATTAGCTAGATATTCAGCATCGCTTAAACAATCAGAATGGGAAATAGCTATTAATTTTTGAGAATTTATATTTACAGCTTTTTCTTCAAATTCTTTAAATAATGTATTTATTGATTTTTTTCTACCTTGAACTTTAGAGTAATTTATTAATTGTCCTTCATTATTAACCTTTATCATAGGCTTTAATTTTAATATTGAGCCTAAAGTGGCAGCAGTTCCAGAAAGACGACCACCTCTTTTTAAATAATCTAAATCATCCATTGCAACTAAATGTATAATCTTTAATTTAGTATCTTCAATATATTTAATTACTTCTTCCTTAGAAGCACCATTTTCTTTTAATTCACAAGCTTTTATTATTAAAAGTCCAATACCTAAAGAAGCAGATTTTGTATCAATTATAGTAATATCAGCATCAGGATATTTTTCTAAAATTTCATCTTTTGCAAGTTTAGCACTATTTATAGTACCACTAAGAGCAGAAGAAAAAGCAGGATATATAATAGCTTTATTGTCTTTTACTATCTTTTCAAAAGCATCAAAAAACTGTTGGCTATTAACTTGAGATGTTGTTGGCATTTCACCATCTCTTATTCCTTGGTAAAATTCTTTATATGATAAGCTAGAGTTTTCATCTTCAATATATTCCTTCCTTTTAAAATTACAGGTAAGTCCTAAAAGAGTTAAGTCATATTTTTTAATTATTTCTATTGGTAAATCAGCAGCAGAATCTACTACTATATTAAAATCTTTCATAAAACCCCTCCTAAATAAATTAATATAAACAATTATACCACATACAATAAGTGGGAATACATATTATTATTTAATTTTGGAAAAAGTAACAGATATAAAATATTAAAAAGGAGAAATCAAAATGGTTACTATTTTAGAAAATGTCCATGTATATACACCTGAAAATAAAGGAATAAAGAGTGTATTAATTGTAGGAGATAGATTTGAAGGATTGTATGATGAACTAGACTTTAATTCAAATATTATTAAAGTAAATAGAGTAAATTGTGAAGGAAAATTTATGTTTCCTGGATTTATAGATAATCATGTTCATATATTAGGTGGTGGAGGAGAAGGTGGATTTACCACAAGAACACCAGAAATAAAATTTACTGACTTAACAAAAGCTGGTATAACTACTGTTGTTGGATGTATTGGAACAGATGATGTATGTAGAGATATGAAAACATTAATAGCAAAGGTAAAGGAATTAGAGGGTAATGGAATATCTGCATATTGTTATACAGGCTCATATAGCATTCCAGTAAAGACAATTACAAATAATATAAAAGAAGATTTAATGTTATTAAATGATGTAATAGGTGTTGGAGAAATAGCCCTATCTGACCACAGAAGTTCCCAGCCTACTTATGATTCCTTTGTTAATTTAGTGTCTCAAGCAAGAGTGGGAGGGCTTTTATCAGGAAAATCAGGAATTGTTAATGTTCATATTGGAGGAGGTAACTAACAGTTACAAATAAATTATAAAAAGTTATAAGTTGGTGTTGACTTTTATAATTTAGAAAATTGTTGACAGCCTCCCATATTCGTAAAGAGTATGGAGTGATGTATTAATTTATACATCCAAAATCCATTGAATTGCTGGAAACTCGTAAAGACATATTAACTACAACGTAAGTATGAAATAAAACTAAGCGTGAATGTGACGAAAGTAGAAAAAATAATGTGTATGGCATAAGGTTAAATCCTAAGTGCTAATT
>CACZYK010000105.1 GCA_902785295.1 uncultured Clostridium sp. | reverse complement strand
GATATATCCCAATTTAGTTTCATAAACACTTTATCTAATACTAAATCTTCTTTACATGAATAATTAATATAAACTTCAGTTCTATTACATGTATTTAATATAACAACTTCATCAAATTCACACAAAAGTTCTTTTAAAATTTCTTCTTTTTTGCTTGAAATAATAGAAAGCTTCTCTCTTGTAGATATATCTGTATTCTTTTTTATCCCAACTAATCCAAGCATTTTTAACTCCTTTATTATATCTTAAATATTAATTATATCTAACTTTAGTATACCATTTTATTTATCCCTAGTTTATCATAATGGTAAATTCCTTTCAAATTAGACATTATAAAAATGATTGCATACATAATATTAATTAGTAGCAATCATCTCTTTATTATTTATGATAAAATTTGAAATTTTTACATTAAATTATGCCTATTAAAATCTTAGGTTCCTTATTTTATGAAGCAGTGACTTGGAGCCTGTCGACCAGAACAGCTGAATAACATAAGGAACCTAAAATTTTTTCATTTAGTTAGAGAGTTTTAATTATTATTTTGTGTTTTTTACACTTTCTGCAACCTTTTTATTAAATTCATATAAATCATCTAGTTGTTTTAATAAAATATATTGACTTGGACGACACAAAGACTTTGCTTTCTTTCTAAGGTTATCCATTTCAGCTACAATCATTTCTTTGAAAGGCTTGGACACATTTTTATCCTTGGTGAATTCTGCTAATAATATACACCTAGTTAAATACCATCTAGGATTGTTAGGGTCTAAGTCTATTGCATTTTCTATGAAAAATAAACAACCTAAAGGGTCAGATTTTAAATATTTATTAATCACTCCTCCACATAATCCCCAATATATAGCCTTATTTGGATTTGCTTTTATTGCCCCATAATATCCTGTAATTACTTGTTCAAAATGCTTAGCATTTAATGCAAGTTCTGCTACTTCAAATTGTGCTTGTGCTTGCTCTTCCCCTGTTGTTTCTTCTATTCTTTTCATTAAATCTTTTATATATTCTTTAAATTTTTCATCATTATGTTCCATAAGAATTTTATTTTGATTTTCTATTTCCTTATACCAACCATCATTACCTTCTATGCTTTGCTTATATGTGTAATCATTTGGTTGTGGAAGTTTTAAATCAAAAAACTTAGTATTATTCAATCTTCCAAACCAACCTGCTGCTATATCTTTATCCTCTTGTGAACTTTCTTTTTTGAAAACGACTTCTTTAAATAAATTATAACTCTTATTAGGTTCTCCCTTTATTAAGTGGCATAATGCATATATTACATTTACTTTTATATCTCCACCGAATTTTTTTTCACATTCTAATACTTCATCTATATTCTTTAATGACCAATTTAGCATTACTTCTGCATTTTGTGCTTCTGTTAACATTTTTTCCACCTCTTTTTATCTTTTCTTTAATTATACTATAAACTATTCATTAGACCTAACAATTTTAAAAAAATTTCTATACTTTATAAGAGATTTTTACTATAATTAATTTTATACATATTTTTAGGAGGTTTTTATTATGCTATATGGTTCTTATGGTTTTGACCTATTGTCACTATTCTTATTGCTATTAGGAAGCTTATTTAATTTTAGTAAATATACATCACCTTTAAGTTTATTAATTTTTATTATTGTTCTTTTTAGAGCTTTTTCTAAAAATATTTTTAAACGTACAAATGAATTAAATAAGTTTATTGATTTTTTTAATAAGTTTTTGTTTAAGTTTAATAAACAAATCCCTTATAATCTTCCTAGAATAACCTTTGATTCTTTTATTTCATCTTTTAAAATTTTAAAAAATAATATGAATCAAAGAATTCAATATAAAAAACAATATAAAATTTTAAAATGTCCTAACTGTAAGCAAAAGCTTAGAGTTCCTAGAGGAAAAGGGGGCATGACTGTTACTTGTAAAAAGTGTTCTCATCAGTTTCATACAAGAACTTAACTTTAAAAAAGTTTTAATTATTATTTTTCTTTTTCCATCGACAAGCTCCAAGTCAACACAAAATAATAATTAAAACTTTCTAACCAAATGAAAGGAAATTCTTAAACTTGTTTCTTTTTATTAAGCTTTATTATCAACTTAGAAGTTATCCATAATTATTCAATTAATATAATTTCCTAAAGAATAAAATATAAATAGGACTAGAGATAATAATTTAATAACTCTAATCCTATTTATATTAACGAATATAATTGCATACTATCATTCAAATTTAAATATAATATTATTTGTCATCTAATAATTTTTTTAAATCTTCCATTTCAGTATTGTTAACTTTTTCATAAACTCCTAGTGCAGCAAATAAGCTTCCTAATGAGCCATCATGAACATCTGTTAAAAAGTCTTCTGTAGCTAATTTTAGATAATCCTTTTCATTCACTAAAGCTGTATAATGAGTTAGTCTACGTTCTTTTTTAGCTTCAACAAATCCTTTTTCAGCAAGTCTTGATAATAATGTTAATGTAGTTGTTCTCTTCCACCCATTTTTTTCTTCCATTGCTGAAACTACTTCTTTTGATGAAACTCCATCTCCAACTTTCCAAATAACTTTCATGACATCCAGCTCAGATTTTGGTAATTTTTTTATTGACATAAATATACCCCCTTCAACATATTATTGTTACTTATATATTATCATATTTTCTAACAATAAACAATTTTTATTATTGTGGTTTTTATCTATTATCTATTTTTTCTGGATAAATGTCATGATTCATCATTCTATAATTTGCCATTTCTTCATATTTAGTCTCTGGTATTCCATAATTACAATAAGGGTCTATGCTTATTCCCCCTCTTGGAGTAAATTTTCCCCAAACTTCGATATATTTAGGTTCCATAAGCTTAATTAAATCTTTCATTATTATATTTATGCAATCTTCATGGAAATCTCCATGATTTCTAAAACTAAACAAATATAGCTTTAATGATTTGCTTTCTACCATTTTCTTATTTGGAATATAGCTTATATATATGGTAGCAAAATCAGGTTGTCCTGTAATTGGACAAAGGCTTGTAAATTCTGGGCAATTAAACTTTACAAAATAATCATTATCAGTATGTTTATTTAAGAAAGTCTCTAAAACATCTGGATTATAGCCAAAATCATATTTTGTTTCTTGATTTCCAAGAAGGCTTAGTCCTTCTAATTCTTTACTTTGTCTTGCCATTAGTTTTCTCCTTTTTTACTTTCTAAATACTTTTCTAAGCCACGTCTTCTAAGCTTACATGCAGGACATTCTCCACAACCATCTCCAATTATTCCATTGTAGCAAGTAAGGGTTTTTTCTCTTACATAATCAAGCTTTCCAAATTCATCTGCCATTTTCCATGTTTCTGCTTTATCAATCCACATAAGAGGAGTATGTATTACAAATTCATAGTCCATAGCAAGGTTTAATGTTACATTTAAAGATTTTATAAATACATCTCTACAATCTGGATAGCCACTAAAATCTGTTTCACATACCCCTGTTACTATATGTCTTGCTCCTTTAACCTTTGCTAAAACTGCTGCAAAGGTCAAAAATAACATATTACGTCCCTCTACAAAAGTTGAAGGAAGCGAACCATTTTCTCCTGCTTTAACTTCTATATCATTACGAGTTAGTGCATTTGGTGCAAGCTGATTTAAAAGTTCCATATCAAGTATATGATGTTCAACTCCTAAATCCTTAGCTATATTTTTTGCACATTCAATTTCAAGCTTATGTCTTTGATTATAATTAAAAGTTACTGCTATAACTTTATCAAATTTTTTTAAAGCCCATAATAAACAAGTTGTAGAGTCTTGACCACCACTAAAAACTACTACAACATTATTATTTTTATCCATAAAAATTCCTCCTAAGTAAATCCTAATCTCTCATTAATAAGATTGCTTCTTGTCTTAACATTGAATCCTCTTCAAACTTTCCTATAAAGGTAGTAGTTGTTGTCAATGTTCCTGGCTTTTTTATTCCTCTTGCAGTCATACAGCTATGTTCTCCTGTAATTAAGACTGCTATGTCTTTAGTTTTTGTAATCATTGAAACTATTTCTGAAATATCACTTCCTATACGTTCTTGAAGTTGAAGTCTTTTTCCTACCATATCTGCAATTCTTGCTATTTTGCTTAATCCTATTATTTTTTCCTTAGGAATATATGCAACAGAAACTTTCATATTATACATAAGTGCTAAATGATGCTCACAATAGCTATGTATTGGAATATTTTTTACTATAACCATATTTTTATGTGTTTCTATGTAATCTTCTTCTTCAAAAGTTGTTCCAAACATCTCTGCTATTTCTTCATTTGTATGAGTCATTCCCTCAAATACTTCGCTATACATCTTTGCAACTCTTTTAGGCGTGTCTTTTAAGCCTTCTCTATTAGGGTCATCTCCTAGAGCTATTAATATTTCTCTTATACATTCTTGTATTTTTTCAGTATCTATCTGTTTTTTCATTCTTCTTTAAACACCTCTTGTATCTTTATTCCATACAATTTTGTGAAGTTGAACTTGAAGCCTTACTTTATTTAAATTCTTTTCCTTCATAAATTCAACAACATCTTGTAGTTTTATTTCTCCAAATACTGGACTAAAATAAACTAAACATCTTTTATCTAAATCATATTCTTTTATAATATCATACGCAACCCTTAAGTCTTCCATATTTTCTAAAACAAATTTATATACATCTTTATTTTCAACTATTTTTAAGTTGTTTTTATTCATTTTATTAGTCATTTTACTACTTGGAAGCTTATAATCCAATATATAAACTATATTTTTATATTTTTTCTTAAAAGGTTCTATATCAACTGAGCCATTAGTTTCTATGTGAACCTTAAGATTTTCATCTTTATCTAAAAGTTCTAAAAGTTTTTCTATTCCATTTTGAATTAATGGTTCTCCACCTGTTAGTGTAACATTTATAGCATTATTTTTCTTTATATATTCATATATTTCTTCTGCACTTAAAACCTCTTTTATGCTCTCTTTTTCAAAAGAATAAGTGGTATCACACCAAGAGCATCTTAAATTACATCCTTGAAACCTTATAAATGTAGCAAGCTCTCCTGCTGTTGGTCCTTCTCCATCTATTGATAGAAACCTTTCTACTATATTAAACATTTTTAATCCTCCGTATATATACAACTATTGTTTGGAGTTTCAAATAATTCTACCTCATATACATTAAGACCCTTTGCCTTTAATTGATTAAAAATATCTCTAGACATTTCCTCTGCTGTTGGTCTATATGGTACAAATATTATTTTAAAATCATTTTGAAGTTCTTTTAATTTTTCTGCTAAAAACTTTCCCTCTTCATTTTCTTCTATAATAAATTTATGGTCATACTTTTCTGCTATCTCTTTTAATGCAGTTTTAAAATTTCCAAAATCATCTACCATTCCTCTTAGTTGACCTTCTTCATGAAGAACTTCTGATTTTATTTTTGCTATAAGTTTATATCTATGACCATGAATATTAGAACATTTTCCTATATATCCACTTAGATAATGTGCTGTATCAAATTCTACTTGACTTTTTATCTTAAACATAAATGCCTTCTCCTATATATTAATTTTCTTATTGTTTATAACCATCAAGCCACCATAATTTTTCACATAGAAAAAAAAGATTTATCTTATTGTAACTAGAATCTAGCACAACAAAATAAATCTTAATAACTTTTAAAATTTTAGTTGCCTAGTTTTATTTATAGACAGGATGGTCCAAACGAACTGTCTTATTTAATTTTACTCTGTAACTTTAACACACTTTTTTATAATCTGCAAATGTTTATTAAAGTTACTCTTCTATATTTATAACTTTCATATCTTTACGATGAAGAAGGTCATAAATAATTGGAACTACAAATAATGTTAAAATTGTACCATATACAAGTCCTCCTATGGTTACTATTGCCATTGGTTGAAC
>CACZYK010000104.1 GCA_902785295.1 uncultured Clostridium sp. | reverse complement strand
GTAGATATAGTAATTTACTATTTCAAAATAGAGCTTTATGAAGAAGGAAACAAAATAAAATTTATATATTTATAACTTTTTATAAGTTTTATGCAACGGTAAGAAATTATGAACAAAAGTAATGATTTATATAATATGTTTAAAAAGTATTCATATAGTGAGTTAAAAGACTTATTTAAAAATGCTAAAACAAAAGATGAACAAGATTTTTATATTATGCTTTCAAATTTTTTATTGCAAGAAAGGCAAAGAAAGGTTATAGGTGAGTAGCATGGCAACATATACTATTTTTGCTGGTGTTAATGGTGCTGGCAAAACTACAATGTACAAATGTATCTATTATGATGAAAATAAAGATGAAAAAAGAATTAATACTGATGAAATGGTTGCTAGTATAGGTTCTTGGCGTGATAGTAATCTTCAAATGAAGTGTGCAAGAGAAGCTGTTAAGTTGATTAGAGAATATATTAATAATGATATATCATTTAACCAAGAAACTACTTTAACTGGTAATAGTATAGTTAAAAATATAAGAAATGCAAAAGAAAAAGGTTTTTATATTGTAATGAACTATATTGGTGTTGAAAGTCCTGAAATTGCAAAAGAAAGAGTTAAAATAAGGGTAAGTAAGGGTGGGCATGGAATACCTGATGAGGATATAGAAAGAAGATATTATGAATCACTTAAAAATTTACAAAGAGTTATTAGTATATGTGATGAAATAAATATATATGATAATACTGAAATGTTTAAAGAGATAGTAAATATAAAAAATGGCAATATATTATGGAGAGCAAATAATATTCCAAGATGGGCTAATATAATATTGGTAAATAATTAATCTTAAAGGTAAAACAATGCCAGATAAAATCAATAAAAACGAATTTAACGTTGATAAAATTAAAAAAAGTAGCATATAATAGTTATATATAAAAATTAAAAACGAATTTTGTGTTAATAATTTGGAGGTGCTATATGAAATTACTTAGACTTCATGCAAAAGGCATACCACTTTTTAAAGAAGATTTAGATTTGTGTTTTTTGGCAACTCAGAGAGTTTCAGAGGATGACAAAGATTCTTTATATTCATTATTTTCTAATATATATATTAATCCAACAGAAGCTATAATTGGTATAAATGCATCAGGTAAAACTTCTACACTTAAGGTAGTTTTACTAGCACTTAATTTAATAAATAACGAGCCTATCAATCATATGGAAGTAAAGGATATATTAGGCAACTCTAAAAAAGTTATTTTAACAACATATTTTTATACAAATAACAAAGAAGTATGTAAACTTGAGACAGTGATATCTTCAAGAGAGGATGAAACTGATGGTTATATAATTACAAGCGAAAAATTATGGAAAAAGCCTACTTCCATTATAAAAAGGAAGAAAAGCATTTTTGATTTTGATGATTCAATGTTAGTGGCTGAGCGTAATGTTGCAGAAGAGTTTTTATCTGATGATGTAAGTATTATTATTGCTCAGAATAAGAAGAACAAGAAACATATAACAGTGACAAATTTATTATCATTTACAAATATGAATATTCTTCCAAACACAGAAATTATACCATCATCAGTGATTAAATTTCTTGATCCAACAATAGAAAAATTATATTTTGAAAATAATGATAAAAATAATGTTATTCATTTGAAATTTTTTAATCAGAACGAATTTATTCTAAATAATGCAAAAGAACTTGAAAATTATTTATCTTCTGGAACTATAAAAGGAATCATTACATTTACAAAAGCTATGAATATCCTAAAACAGGGTGGATATATGGTTATTGATGAAATTGAAAATTACTTCAACAAGGAAATTGTAACAACACTGATTCGATTTTTCATGGATATAAGACTAAATAAAAATGGTGCTGTTCTTATTTTTACAACACATTATCCAGAATTGCTTGATGAATATGATAGAAGTGACAGTATTTTTATTACTAGAAATAGAGGTGGTATAACAGTGGAGAATCTTTCTAATATTCTTACTCGTAATGATATTAAGAAAAGTGATGCATATCAAAGTGGCTTTCTTGAAGGAACTACTCCAGCATATGAGGCATATATACAGCTTAAGAAGAGTATTTCTGATTGTATCTAAGGAGGCTGCATATGAATTTAAAGCTAGGAAAATATAAGGCTTGTATTTGTGAGGGGTCTGCACAACAGGCGATTATAGATATTCTTTTGGATAAACATCTTCTAATTTTTGGAAGAGATGATATGCTTGATGAACAGGTTATTAGAACAAATATCGAAAATTCCAAAAGGCGAATATACACTTTTAAATTTATTAAAATAATTGCGTTTTAAATGCGTTTTATGTAAAAAAACGCATTTAGAAGGCATTATTTTTATAGTTAAATTTAGACTAACAAAATGTAGTGGAATAAAGAGGAATTAAAGCAATTAGTGTAGAAAAATATAATTTAAGGAAATATAATAAGAGGTATAAAAATGAAGCAATTAATAAAGAGGGTTAATTATGGATAATAAAGAAATAAGACAATTAATAGCAAAATATGATAAAAAGCAATTGGAGGATATGGTAATCTATATTTTAGGCAGAAGTCAATCGGCTGAGGAGGCATTTCTTGAGTATTGCAAAGAAAAAGAAACAGATACAAAAACAGATAATTATAATATTATCATCGAAAAACAGATAAAACAACATTGGGCAAATGCTAAAAAGATAATAAAAAAATTTAATATGTATGGAGGAGGAACTGAAACAGATGAAGACGATGCGTATTATGAATTAAGAAGAATGGAAGAATTATTTAAAGAAAATAATATGCTATGGACATTAAGAAAATCAATTTTAGATGAAATGCTTGAATTTGTTAAATTAGATAACAGTGGTTTTGCAGAGTATTTAATGGATATAGCTGTTACATTATGTAAGCAAAAAGAAGAAAGTCTTTATCTTGCAGATTTCTTAGATAAGTATTCTGATTCGTATTACCGAAGATTGGCAGGAAAAATTTTTTTAGATAATGGCGAAGAAGAAAAGTTTTTAGAAAATAAAATCTCCAACTTAGAATATGCTTCAGATTATTTAGAACTTGCTCAATATTATTGTCAGCATGGAGATGAAAAAAAGGCTTTAAAAGTTGTTTATGATGGTTTAGATAAATGTATTGGAAGCTTGGATGAAATATATGAATATCTTTTTAAATATCATAAAAATCGTAATGACGAATATTCTTTAGAAAAATTGTTTAAGGATTCTGAAAGAAAAAATAGAAATCAGGAAAGAATAACAGAATTAATGTATCAATATTATGAGGAAAAAGGAAACTATGAAAAAGAAAAAGAAACTCTTTTGAAGTTGTTAGAATGTATAAATGACAAGAAAGTTGGGGAAATATATGTAAAATGTAAAGAAAGACTAAAAATAGAAGATTTCCAAGAAAAAGAAGAGGAAATACTGTCTATAATAAAAAGACGTAACTTGACTATTTACTTTGATATTCTTTTGGAAAAAGGACAATCAGAAGAAGTGATGAAATATGTAATTCAGCATCAGCAATATCGAGGATGGGACATAGATGCAGGACATTATTTCACTAAGCGACTAGTAGTGCAATATCCAAGAGAAGTGGTTGAACTTTATTGGAAAGAGGTTGCTTTTTATGTTGGAATGGGAAAAGAAAAAAATTATAGATATGCAGTTATTATATTAAAAGATATTCAGAAAATCATGAAAAACAATAAATGGTCAGATGAATGGAATGTGAGATATAAAGAATTTCTTGAAGAACACAAAAGAAAGAAACTATTGCTAAAAGAATTAAATAAAGTTAATTTTTAAAGTGCCATCTGTTATGATGGCATTTTTGTATATTATATAAGCTTAAATTTTTCAAATATCTACAACACCAAAGGTAGTAAGTTTTAATTTGGGTATTACAGAAAGAGTTGTAAATTGTTTTGGGACTGTCGCACAAAGAAAATTCATAACAATATATAGAGTTACTTAGTAGTATATATTGTATTGATATTTCTTGATGCAATAGCCTAGTTTTTCCAAGAAGTTTGACTTATAATACAAGTTGCTATTCTTGATTTAGCTCACAATTATTATGATAGATATCATTTACTGCTTCAGCATATAAAGAACGAGATTTTTTATTAGGATTAGTATTTTTATTCTTTTTTTCTAAATAATAATTTCTGACATTTTGCCATAGTCCCATTTTTTTTAGCCAATTTATTTTATCAGGAAGCAAATAAAAACTCTCTTTTTGTTCTTGCCATTCATAACTATTCTGTTTTTTATTATGGAAGATAAATTCTTGCCATTCATTACCATCATCATCAATATAATAATTTACTACAGCAAAATCGCAACTGTGCAAAATCTTTGAGTTTTTATGATCAACTACTTTAATAGTAATGACTCGTTTGCTATCTTCAATTTTATTATATTTAAATTTGTCTTTATGTTTATTAAAAGCATTCATAAGAATCTTTTTAATTTCTTTTGCTGTGAATTCATTATTTTCATCATTAATTATAAGATTTACATCAAAATCATATCCTATGTTGCTTGTTTTATCACAAGTAATCATATTCCTGCTAGAACTCCCAATAAATCTAAAATCAAATGTAAAATACTCTCTTACTTCATCTTGAACTAAATTTATTAATTTAATTAATTCTTTTTTTACAGGCTTGTATTTTTGTGGAGAAACATATTCAAAATTATACATTAAAAAATCACCTTACCTTAAACATTGTAATTATTTTGTATTAATTCATTAAATCATTACAGATTAATACTAAAAATATTGTTTGTCAATTAGTATTTATAAATTATTTCTAAAATGTAACAATATTATTTATTAAAAATAAGATTGTAATATTAAAAGAATAAGTTTACACTTATGATAAGAAAATTTTAGGAAAAGGTTTCAACTTAACAAAAAGCATAAGAGAATAGAGCATACTATTACAGATGAAAGGAGTGTTGTACATGAATCACAAAGGAACAACAAAATTAGAAACTAATCGTTTAATACTTAGAAAATTTGTCATAGAGGATGCAAAGGCAATGTATGAGAATTGGGCATCAGAGGATGAGGTTACAAAATTTCTTACATGGCCTACACATAGTAGTATAGAAGATACAAAAATCGTTTTGAATAATTGGATTAGTAGTTATGAAAAGCTAGACTTTTATAATTGGGCGATTGAAATAAAAGAGAGTGGTCAAGTTATAGGTAATATTTCAGTTGTATTGGTAAAAGAGAATATCAAAGGTGCAGAACTAGGTTACTGTATGGGTACAAAATGGTGGGGTCAAGGAATAATGCCTGAAGCTGGACAAGCAGTAATTAAGTATTTGTTTGAAGAGGTTGGATTTAATAGAATATCAGCAGTTCATGATAAAAACAACCCTAAATCTGGAAGAGTTATGCAAAAGCTTGGAATGAAATATGAAGGAACACTTAGAAGTGCAGGATTTTGTAATCAAGGAATAATAGATGAAGTATGGTATTCAATTTTGAAAGAAGAATATAAAGATGATAAATAATGATGTTACTTTGTACTTATAGTTTAATATAATGTGATAAAGATAAAATTTGAGAATAGATATTTTTAAGAGGAATTAAGATAAGATTTAGGAAAGGATGAGTTAGCAATGTCCCATAATATAAACATAGAATTTTTTGATTAATATAAAAGATTAGACAAGCTATGTTCAGATATGTATGGCAAGAGTAGTGGTGGTGTTACAAGTTATATTAATGATATGGAATCAGTATCCTCTTCAGATGCACAGAAAATTTTGAACTGGCATAGCACATATAACAAACTTATGTATGCAGTTATGATGATATTGAGTGGCTTAGGGATTTTCGAAATAAGATAATGAATGTTTCTGATCCTTTGGCAATATATAGAAGTAATATGGAAATGAAAAAACAATTGCAAAATAAGCAAATACATAAACAATCAGTAGAAACTTGGAGTAATGAAAGTGATGAGGATATGTATTTTAGTAAAAATAATTCACCAACAGGATTAGATTTAAAAATTGTATTAGCTATTTTATTTGTAATATTGATATTGATAATTGTTGGTTTTAGTTAAGTTTAAGTAAATATTAGTTAGTATTTTAAATTTAGAAAAAAATTATGAATATAAGGAAGGTAAAAAGATGATTCTTTCTAATTATAACTTTAATTATTATTCAGATGAAGAGGCTTTTTTGAGAGAAAATAAAGATATACTTGAACAGATAAATGGAATGAAAATTCAAGAAGTATATGCACTATGGGATAATATAGATAGTAGCTGGTTTTTAGATGCACCAATGTTGATAAAATTTGAAGAATGTATATTATCAATTAAGGTAAAATCTGAAAAAGATATAGCTATTGCCTAGAATGATATTGATTTAAATTCAAAACCCGTATGGTTGCCACAAGATGAGATTCCAGACTGGAAAGAAGATTTAGAATGGAGAAGACATTCAAAAGTAGAAGATGCAATTGGAAGAAGAATTTTAACATAAATGACAATAAAAGAAGAAATAACAAATAATCTCATAGGGATACAGTTTCTTACAGAACAAGATGGTTTATTAAAATTCATAGATTCTGGTGATGAAATAGATGGACATTTTATAATTTTTGACTTTACAAAAAAATGGATGATATATGTGTCTCATGAGAGTACAATAACATTTGCAGGGGTAGAATTATTGAAGAAATTAAAAATGTAGTTGGTGACTTTTGTTCCTAGGTTGAGGCGTAGAACTATTAAAAAACCTCTTATTTACATTATGATTTTATTTTAAATGGATATATCATTTATGGTTATTTTTTGCATTTTTAATCAAAACTGGTCTTCAGAGATTAGCATATAAAAACTTATATATGGCTTCTCCTGCATGGGTAAAAGGGTCTGAACTTTTGGATAGAAAATATTTGGATATTCATAGTGGTGGTTCTTTTGCAGTAGTATCTGAAACTAAACTTGCTAATGAAAATCTAAAGACTGTTCTTAATATGCTTACACAAACTGAAATTACAAAAGTATATATCAATGCCAGCTCTTCCTTTCAGACAACAGAGGATTTCATTGATTACATAGAATATGCAAATGCAACACTTTCTGCAAACGAAAAGGAAGATTATTTCAGTCTATCCGATGATGCCAAAACAAAAGAAGTTGCACAAAGATATATTGATAGCTACACACAATGACGTGAAAACAATATAATGCCTTATATTGAGGCTCTTGGAAACTGTGAGTATGTTGGGATACCAAGTGACCATTTAATATATCAGCAAAAACCAGATGAAGTAGCAAATTATAAAGCGTGGGCTTACCAGTTTGCAATAATGAGATAAAAATACATCAATGGTATAGCAATTACCACGATTCCAACACCTAAAAGAATCCATAGAAGTATCCTAAAAATAAGTTTGCTTTTCTTACCATTTTTCTTTTCACGATTTTT
>CACZYK010000103.1 GCA_902785295.1 uncultured Clostridium sp. | reverse complement strand
TATAGCTGAGGTTGCAGCGTTTGCTCCATCTGAAACAGCTGTTACTATTTGACGAAGTTCTTTTTTTCTAACATCACCTGCTACAAAAAATCCCTTAAGATTTGTTTTTCCTGTTTCATCAGCTTTTACATAACCATATTCATCTAAATCAATAAGTTCTTTTAAGATTTCAGTTTTAGGAATCATTCCAATTGCTGAAAAAATACCATCTAATATAATTTCTCTTTTATTTTTAAGTAAAATGCCAGTAACCTTATCATCACCTAATATAGAATCAACTTCTGAATTTATAAGTATTTCAACATTTTCCTTTTCTTTTAACAAATTAAGTGTACTTTCAGCTCCTCTAAATTCTTTACGACGATGAATTAAATAAACTTTCTTTGCAATTTCTGATAAATAAACAGCATCATCAAGTGCAACGTCACCTCCACCTATTACAGCAACAACTTTATTTTTATAAAAGGCACCATCACAAATTGCACAATATGAAACGCCACGTCCTAAATATTTCTCTTCACCTAAAACATTTAATCTACGATGAGTTGCACCTGCTGCATAAATAATTGTTTTAACCTCTACGTATTCACCATTTTCTAGCTCAACTCTTAGAATGTTATCTTTTTGCTTTTTTATATTAATCACATTAGCTTCAAGGAAATTAACACCTGCTTTTAAAGCATGTTCTCTAAATTTCTCACCAAGCTCATACCCACTTATTCCTGGTATTCCTAAATAATTATCAACTTTTCCACTTTCAGCAACCTGGCCAGTTCCTTCATAATCTTTTTCTATTACTAAAACATTTAAATTTGCTCTTTTTATATATATACTAGCACTAAGTCCTGCTGGACCACTTCCTATAATAATTGTATCTAACATTTTCATCACCAACTAATCCTTATATATATTGCTTGAATCTTGGTATTCAAGACCAATTAATATTCTACTAAGTATAGTGGTTTTTCCACTATCACTTGACCCAAGAATCTTAATTAAATTTTCCTTTTCTATTACAAAACTTAAATCATTTCATTCATTATAATTCCCAAATGTTTTATTTATATTCTTTAATTTAATATACATATGATTTTCTATATTTCATAATATATATGTTTAGTATGTTTTATTGTAACTAATGATACAACTTAAATTAATGGTGGTCAAACTCTTAAATTATATAATTAATCCTATTAATCTCTTTATTTTAAAAAAAGCTAGTAATTTCTAGCCTTTTCTTAGTTTTATATTTTTCATACTATACATACTATACATACTATAATAGTATGAAAATTTATTGAATTTATTAACATTTCTTAATATTAATGAATTCAATAAGCTTATTATAGCACATACTCTTTTAAAATATTTTTATTAACATATAATGGATTTATATTTAGTTTACATTTATCTCCAATCTCTATTCCTAAGCCTGTTATATCTACCACTACACTATTTTGTCCAATTTGTCCTAATACTTGAACTTTTTCATTATTTATTTCTATGTAAGTTTTTTTATTTACTACACATCTTTTTAAAATGCTACATATATATTTAATACAATCTCTTATTCTGTAGGTATCATATTTCTTAATAGTTCCAAAACCATCATTAATTCCTATTGGTATGATAGCAATTCTTGTAGACCATTTTGTTTTAAATTTATTTCCATATCCAATATCACAATATGGAGGAAGCCATCTTATTTCTCTAACTTCACCTTCTAAATATCCCACTTTTTTAAGTCCATATTTACTTGCATTTGAAATTCTTCCAATTAAAGCTGAGCCTATTCGTACTGCATCAAAATAACAATTATCATATTTAAATAATGCTGAGGAATTTGCCATATGAACTGTTCCTAAAAAAGTATTTTTATCTTTTAATATCTTAATTAATGTATTAAATCTATTTAATTGTTTTTTAGTTTTTTTTACATTACAATAGGCACAATTAAAGTGAGAATATATGCCTGTTATATTAATATTATTAAAGTCATTATATACCTTTAATATATTATCTATATCATTATATAAAAATCCATATCTCCCCATTCCTGTATCTATTTTTATATGTGCATTTACCTTTTTATTTTCTTTTGTTGCTATCTCATTTAGTAATATTGCTGATTCCATAGAGCCAATGGTAGCTACTGCATCTTCTTTAACAATAACCTCTAACTCTTCTTTAAGACTGCTTGAAAAAAGCATAAGGATTTCTTCATTTTTAAATCCATTTTTCCTAAGAGCAATTAAATCATCAACATTTGAAATAGCAAATCTATTTATACCACATTCTTTTAATGTTTGTGCCATAAATAAAAGTCCCATGCCATATCCATCACATTTTATAACACCATACACAGAAACTTTGCATTTATCTTTTATTATTTTTATGTTATTTATAATTTTATCCTTTTCTACTACAAATTTCTTTATTTCTTTTAATGCATTATCCATTATAAAATCCCTCCTCTGTTAACTATGAGGAAATTATAATATCTTTTTGTATCATTTTTGACTAGAAAAAGCCTCTAAGTTGTATCATTTTGTTCCTTGCTTAATTTTAAAGAAACATTATTTTGTTCTTATTACTTTTTTAATATGTTTATTTATCTTTATCAATATATATTTTCTAAATTTTCATTATTTTCATTTAATACATTTAAACTAAACTCATAAAATTCCTGTTTATTAAAGATTCTTTTTTGAATATCAATATTTATATCAACTTTATATTTATCATAAAAAATATAAATATTTCCTAAATAAAATTCATCTTCACTTTTCATATCATCTACATAAATATCCTTACCTTCCATATACTTTAAATATCCATTTATAAAATTATCATATTTAATTGTCTCCTTTCCATAATTTAAAGAGTCATTTTGTTCTTTAAATTTGTATAACATTTCATTAATTTCTTTACAACAAATTTTCATATTGTATATTTTATAATCCTTAGCATCTATATCAAATGTAAAATCATATGTTGAATTATCACTAAAATTTATGCTCCATATAGATACTGCATTATTAGAATTTGTAATGTCAGATAAGCCATAAAGTTTTGCTTCTTTTAATTCTTCTTCGTAATTATATGATAAAATATTGGGTATAGTGCTTATTTTTATAAGCTCTTTAATTTGCTCATTAAGGTTTGGTAAAAGATTTTTATCATTTTCTTTTAAATACTTCTCATCTTGAATAACTAATATTGGAGTTAGATTTTCATTATACTTGGTACTTATAATATTAAGCTTGTCCTCTATTGGTATATCATAGCTTATTTTGTTATTATTAGGTTCTTGACTTATTAAGGTTATTTTATTTATATATTTATTTTCCTTAAATTTTATATAATACTCTGGAATAAAAGTAGCACCTAAAAAAAATATAATGACTATAGAAACACCTAGGATTATATTAACTCTCTTTTTCACAATCCATTCCTCCATTTTTAAAGCTTAAACTAACTGTTGTTCCCTTTGATAGCTTACTTTCAATATTCCAGTTAGCATTATGAAGCTTTATAATTTCATCACAAATAGTCATTCCAATTCCTGCTCCCCCTTCTTTTCTAGACCTTGATTTATCTACCATATAAAAGGCTTCCTTTATTTTTCCTAAATCCTCCTTTGGAATTCCACAACCATTGTCAGTAATACTTATTTTATACTCTGATTTATTTTTTTCTCCATTAATTATAATTTTTCCACCCTTACTACAAGCTTTTCTGGCATTATCAATTATATTTACAAATAAAGATATTAATAAATCCTTATCACCTTTTATCTTTCCTTTTTCAAGGCTTATCTCTACATTAATCTCTTTTTTATCTAAAATGCCTCTTAGTATAACTAATGTTTCTTCTATAATACCTTCTATATCTAAAGAAATAAATTGAAAGCTTTGATTTTTAAGTAATATTAACTCTAAAAGTTTAAACGATAAGGCTTCTAACCTTTTTCCTTGAGAATATATATAATTTGAAGTTTCAAAAATTTCATCCTTTGAAAGATTCATTGACCTTAGCATGTCAGAATAACCAATGATTGATGTAAGAGGTGTTTTTAATTCATGAGCAAAGGATGCTGTAAAATCTTCCTGCTTTCTTGCTTCATTTGAAAGTTCTTCTATCTTTTCTGATAGTGCATCTGCCATTAAGTTAAAGTTATTTGAAAGAATTCCTATTTCATCATTACTTTTTATTTTAGCTCTTACATTATAATCTCCCTTTGCAAAGATTTGAGTTGTTACAGATAAGGAAGTAATTGATTTTGTAAGCCAATAGGACACTCCTAGAATAATAAAACCTATACTTATTAAAAGTATTATTACTATTATTTTATATGCTTCAAATAATTTTTCTCTACCTTCATATACATATGAAATATCACTTATGCTTTCTAAATAAAAGGAAGTATCCACTGCCTTAACAACACACATTATATCTAAATATCTCTTTTCATTTTCACCTATAATTTTATATCCTACATTTCTATCATTTACACTATTTAAAAGTTCTTTATCTACTTCTCTTTTAATATCTGAAAATATAAGAGTTTCATCTTCACTTAAAATTCTTATATGACTTTTACTGCTTGTCATATTATTTTTTAATGAATTTGCCACATCATATGTAATATTATTTTCTTTTTTAAAATACTCACTAGGTACAGAATTAATAGCTGTTTGAAAAGCAAATTGAAGAATTCTATTTTCATTTTTTCCCCTTTCTATTTCCTGCTCTAAAGAGGAATTAAAGGCTTTTGATAAGATTACTGTACCACTTACACAAAAAGCCATTGATGTTAGTGAAATTATTACTAAAAATACCTTCCAATAAAATCTCATATTACACCTCCAATCTATATCCAACCTTATAAACAGCTTTTATGTAATCTTCCCAAACTAGCTTTTTTCTAAGACGTTGTACATGCAAATCTACAGTTCTACTATCTCCTAAATATGTGCTACCCCATACATTTTCATAAATTACATCTCTATATAAAGCAATATTTTTATTTCTTGCAAACAATAATAATAAATCAAACTCCTTTAATGTAAGCATAATTTGGACACCATTCTTCTTAACAACTCTACAAGGTATATCTATTTCTACATCAAGAATTTTTATTAATTTATCACATTTATTATATCTTCTTAAAACACTTTCTACCCTTGCAAGAAGCTCAATAATTTCAAAAGGCTTAGTAATATAATCATCTGCTCCAAGCCTTAGTCCTTTTACTTTGTTGTTTACATTCCCCATTGCTGTTATAAATATTATTGCAATATTTTCATCCTTTATATACTCAATTAATTCATATCCATTAATTTTAGGAAGCATAATATCCAATAATATTAAATCAAAATGCTCTTTTTCAATTATATCTGCTGCTTCCTGTCCATCAAAGGCACATTTGCAACTATATCCTGCTCTTGTTAAATTCATTTTTATTAAGTTTGAAATAGATTCCTCATCCTCTACAATTAAAATTTTTATCATTCCCATCATCCATTTCCTTTTTTATTTATTATAATAATATATAATAATTGTATCATTATTGCATCATCTATTTAATAAAAGAAGATTTCTAAACTTATTTCTTTTATTAAGCTTTATTATTAGTTTTACAAGTTATTCATAATTACAAAATGATATAATTTTCTAATAATATAAAGAAAGGAGACGCAAAAAAACATCTCCCACACATACTATTTTATAATTTTTCATTTCATCTTCCAATACTTCATTAAATTTATTTAAAGATAATAAAATCTTATAATTGTTTTCTATATAAGGTATCTAATATATTAATTCTAATATTTTTAATTTCAATGCTTATTTTTTCATTTGCTGTATGATATACAATAGTATTATTACTGCCATATCATCTACAATTTTATTATTTCCTTCTAAATGAGATTTTAAAATCTGAACTTTAACAAATTTGTTAGGATATATTCTTCTAACTTCCTCCCATTTCATAATATTTTCCTCCTTTTTTATATTTTTATATTTTTATGTACTAATATATAATAATTATAAAATAAGGATAATTTTCTTTAGAAGTGTTTTTTTATTAACTAATTTTGCATACCAAGACAAATTCCATTCCATCTTTTTTATAATTTGCAAATATATCACCATTCATTTTTCTCATTATTTCTTTACATATATATAATCCAAGACCATTGCCTTCTTTTCCTTCGGAATTTTTCCCTCTAAAAAAGCTATCAAATAAATGTGGCATTTCATTTTCTGAAACTGGATTTCCTGAATTAATAACAGAAATAAGTTCATAGGAATCCTCTTCTGAAAATTTTATATCTATTTTTTTGCCATCACCATATTTAAAGGCATTTTCAATAAGATTTCCTATAGCTTCATACATTCTGTCTATATCTCCTTTAAGAAGATAATTTTCATATTCTCCAATATTAAATTGTATCTTATTAAGTTCACACTTTTCTTTATATCCTTTATTTATTTTATGTACAAGGTCCTTTAAATAATATTCTGAGTTTTCTACTTCAATTGATATTATATCTTCAGTGGAGGATTTAACTATTTCCTTTACAAAATTATCTATTTCTTTGCTTTTTTCTTGTATTTTTATTGCTGCATTCTTTTTTTCACCTTCATCATCATACATATCCTTTTCAAGAGCCTTTGCATATAAATTAATTGCATTAAGTGGTGTTTTTATATCATGAGAAATAGAAAGTATTATCATTTTCTTTTCCTTAGCTAGTTTAAGTTCTCTTTTTTTATGGCTTTCTAAATTATCCTTAAGCATACCAAGACCCCATATAAACTTACCAAAATAACGATTTTTATTTTCCTCTATTTCATCATTTAAATTTCCCTTTGATAGTTCATAAGGCATTTCACTTAGTGTATTAAATGGTTTTAAAATCTTTCTTTCAATATATATTAAAACTATTATAATAGCCATAAAAAGAAATGTTATTGAAGTATTGTATATTGCTATTATATTTTTGTTATCAATATTGATGATATATTCAAATTTTAAATATCCTAAAATATCATTATCTTTATATACTGGTACTACTTCTGAATGCATTCCATTTTTATGTTTATAAAAGTTCCCTATTTCATTCTTTTCTTTATTTTTATAATCTAAGAATTCCATTCCTTTTATATATTCACAGTTGCTTATGTCCATTGAGTTATTTTCTACATATTTTTTATATAATCTATTAATTTCCACTCTATAATTACTAGATTGTATATCATATACACTATTAATTTTTAAGTTTCCACCTATAATTAACAATAAATATAAAAAGACTATAAACATTATAAGTAATTTGAATTTTTTCATATATTATCCCACACAATATAATATAATTTAATTAGTTTTCTTAAACTTCCTTGCATTTAGATACTTTAATTTATCACATTTAATGTCATTAACATTCTTCATATCTATAACCTACACCCCATACAGTCTTTATTTTTACAGGATTTTTTGAATCCTCTTCTATTTTATCTCTAAGCATTTTTATATGAACAGTAAGAGTTTGATTTTCACTTTCACTTTCTTCTCCCCAAATTGTATTAAAGATATAATTTTTATTAAGGGTTTTTCCTTTATTTTCTATGAGAAGAAGTAATAAATCATATTCCTTAATTGTAAGATTAAGCTTTTTCCCTTTAAAACTTACTTCCATAGTATCTTGATTAATTTCAATCTGTCCTGATTTAATAATTGAAGTATTTTCTTTAATATCATATAAACGCTTAAATAAGGCAGATATTTTTGCATTAAGTATATCAATATCTATAGGCTTTTCAAGATAATCATCTGCTCCAAGAGTAAAGCCATTTATTTTATCTTCTTTATCTGTTCTTGCACTAAGAATAATAATTGGAATATTCCCCTTTTCTCTAATAGATGAGCAAATTGCAAAGCCATCCATTCCTGGAAGCATAATATCAAGAATTACTAATTTTGCATCATCTTTTTTTAAAAAGTCTATTGCTTTTTCTCCTGATTCTACACAATAAATACTATATCCATCTCTTACAAGAAATTTACTCATAAGAGAGGACAACTCTTTATTATCTTCTACTAATAATATATCTACCATATTTTCTCCTTTTAACAATTACCATCCAAGCTCCATAAGCCAATTACTAAGCTTTTTTTCACGTTCTCTTATGTTAATATCTTCACTAAATTTTCCAAGTTGAATTTCATTTTTTATGTTTCCATCTTCAATATATAAAATTCGTTCACATTTTGCTGCTACTTTTAAATCATGAGTTACTAGCATAATGCTTGTTCCCTCTTCATTAATCTTATTAAATATTTCCATAACCTCAGATGAAGACTGCCTATTAAGTGCTCCTGTTGGCTCATCTGCAAAAATTATTTTTGGCTTGTTTATAAGACTTCTACATATACATGCTCTTTGAAGCTGTCCTCCTGATACTTCATTTATATCATTATCTGCTATTTTGCTTATTCCAAGCTTATGCATAAGTTTTAAAGCATACTCATTAATATTTTTTCTATTTTCTTTTTTTGACTGATATGCTGGTAATATTATGTTATCATAAATAGAAAGGTTTTTCATCATATACATTTGTTGAAACACAAAACCCATTTCATTTAATCTTACATCACTCATTTCATTATCTGATAAGCTATTAAATTCCTTTCCAAAGAAATCAATATCTCCTGCTGTTATATTATCCATGCCACTTACTGTATATAATAATGTAGTTTTTCCTGAACCTGATGGTCCCATTATTGCAACCATCTCTCCTTGTTTTATTTCAAAATTTATATTCCTTAGTACATTATTTTGCTTTTTATTAACTATGTATGTCTTACAAAGATTTTTTACTTTTAAAGTTTTCATATAAAATTCCTTCCTTTATTCAATATTATTAATTTCCATAACATTCATTTTATTAATTGAAGATGTGCTTAAATAAGCTGCCAAATTAGTTACCACAAGTAATAAAAGTGGATAAATAAAATATATTTCTAATGGATTTATTTGTATCTTTAAGTGAGTTGCCCCCATCATTCCAAATATAGGTCTAAGAGCAATATCATTAACAAATATTGATAATATACTTGCAAGTATTACTGCTATAAGAAGAATTATTGATATTCTTAATACCTGCCATTTTCTTATTGATTTTAGAGTAAATCCAATACTTCTTAGCATTGCTATTTCTCCTTTTTCTCCCATAATAAATATCTTAATCATAAGCATTGTTATTAATACATTTATCAAACAAATTAATGCTATAAATGTATATTTTACAATATTTAATTGTTCTGATAAGTTTCCTAATTGCTCATTTATTGCTTCATTTATATTACAAAAATCATATTCTGGAAAATATTTACTTAATTCTTTTATTATATTTGTAGTATCAATATCATCTATTATATCTCCTTGATAATACCAACGACCAGTCATTACACAATCTTTTATAGGAAAAGTACTGCTAACAAAAGCACTATAACCCATATTCATATAATTTTGATACTTTCCTGCTATTATCATCTCTTTGGTTTCATTTCCAAGCTTCATGTAAATTTTATCTCCAACATTCACTCCAAACTTTTCCATTTGCTTTTCAGACATAGCAATTTCATTTTCAAGAATAGGTATACTTCCTTCAAGCATTTTTATATAAGAACCATCACTATTTATAGGTTGCATAGTTATAACTTGATTAATATCATCCTCATCATCAGCATAAAAACCAATAGAATAAATTGAAAATGTATTAATTTTTGCATTATAACCTTGTTCTTTTAATAAATCTTCTATTTTTTTAATGTTTTTTTCAATAACTTCTTTAGTTTTCAAATAATCAAATTCCTTTTCAACACTATCTGACTTTATAAGAAAATCACTCTTTGTATCAAAAGAAAAGTTTTTTGCCATTTCTTCACTTTTGAAGGTTGAAATTGTATTAACAGGGAATATTATTATTAATAAGCCAATTGTAAATGTAAGTATAAGAACTATATATCTTTTTAAATTTGATACTATATCATTTATTGCCATAAATAATGGTACATTTAACTTTTTGTTTTTATTAAGTGATATCTTTGATTTTTTCTTAAATCTTTCTCCTGTTTCACCATTTCTAATTGCTTCTATTGCAGAAAATTTATTAAGCTTCCTTGTAGATATGTAGCAAAGAAGCATAACTAAAATCATAACTAAAATTGAACAAATAATATTCATTGCAAAATTAGAGCTTCCATCTTCCATTATCATATTTTTATTGACAATATTAAGCATCATATTACTTGTAGGTATACTAAGAATAAGACCTATTATGGATGCTATGCTTATTAAAGCAAAATATTTAACAAGATATATTTTCTTTATCGTAAAATTCTTAATTCCTATTGCCTTCATAATACCTATTTCTTTGTATTCTTCTTGAATTGTAAAGGCAATTGTAAATCTTAAAATAAGAAATGAAATTATTATAAGACATATTCCTATAACAATTAATATTCCTGCAATTATGCTATTCATTATATATGAATAAGAAAACATATCCTTATTAAAAGCAATTACAATGCTAAATCCTTGCTTATTCATTTCTTTGGTAAAAGAAGTTAATTTATTTGTATTTACACAATAATTATAATTAATATTTACTTCACTATTTTCTATTTCCTTAAAATCCTTATCGCTTATAATATATCTAGTCATTCCTACAAAATCTCCACCAAATGCAGGGTCAATTATTGCATCAGTAATTGTAAATTCTTTAGATAACTCACCAAATTTTAAGGTTATTTTATCTCCAGCCTTAAGATTGTTTCTATCCATCTCCCCTTGCTGCATTCCAAGATGACCATCTTTTATATTTAAAAGCTTTTTATCTTTATCATATATAAGCATGTGTTTATTCCATTGGCTTTGAAGCATTGTAGCATTTAATGTGTTATACTTTTCACCACTTTTTCCATTAAAAGAATTAATATTGCCTTGAGAAATTGTTATAGATTTATTTTTTGAATAATCCTTTACTAAGGAATTATTCTTAAGCCAATTTTCTAAAGTATTTTTTTCATCATTTTCATAAATTGAAATATATTTATCAGGTACATTTCCTTTTTCTAAACAATATTTTGTCGCATTGCTTACAACTAAGATATTATTTACACTACTTGCTACAAACATAACTGCAAGAATCATAAATATAAGCAAGATTATATTTATTCCTTTTCTTCTTTTTAAATCTTTTATTAATATTCTTCCAAACATAAAAGTCCTCCCTTTTTTTATGAACTAATAATATCAAAATAAATATTAAATAATCCTTAAATAAAAAAGTGGCTACGCCACACCCACTTCGTGGTAACACTTTTGCCACTTTATATCCTTCAAAGTATTGATATTACTAACTTTTAAAGCTTAAAAT
>CACZYK010000102.1 GCA_902785295.1 uncultured Clostridium sp. | reverse complement strand
GAAACACTCCTTCCCATTCCGAACAGGAAAGTTAAGCTCTACAGCGCTGATGGTACTGCATGGGAGACCGTGTGGGAGAGTAAGACGTTGCCAGGTAATGTGGCTCGATAGCTCAGTCGGTAGAGCAGAGGACTGAAAATCCTCGTGTCCCTGGTTCGATTCCTGGTCGAGCCACCAGGTATGGCGCTATAGCCAAGTGGTAAGGCAGAGGTCTGCAAAACCTTTATTCCCCAGTTCAAATCTGGGTGGCGCCTCCAAAGAAAACTAGTAAACTTTCTGTTTACTAGTTTTTTTGTTTTATTCTATAGGAAATTATATATTTTGAAAACTATGGATAACTTGCTAAGTTAATAATAAAGCTTAATAAAAGAAACAAGTTTAAGAATTTCCTTTCATTCAGTTAGAAAGTTTTAATTATTATTTTGCGTTGACTTGGAGCTTGTCGACGGAAAAAGCAAAATAATAACTAAAACTTTTTTATATAAAAATTACTTGATGTTAAGAAAGTAAATTCATATTAACATAAACATTTTATCCACAGAAAATAATTTGAAATGGATTTTCTCACTATTTTTTGTGGATAACTTTAAGACAAAGTATTTTTAAAGTTTTATAATAAAAAATTATCAAAGGATAAAGTCATATTTTTATATGAAAATTTGCCTATAACACCTATAGGGAGTGTGAGATTTGGGTAATCATGTCCAAAAGGAAAATTCATAATTATTGGAATTCCTAAGGTTGATAGTTTATTTATAAATATTTCTTTTAAGGTAAAGCTTTTTATGTAGTTATTTAAGCTACAATTTTTAAAGTGTCCTAAAATTATTCCATTACAACTTTTAAATTTTTCACTAAGAATTAATTGTGATAACATTCTATCAATAGCATAGGGATATTCATTGATTTCTTCTATTAAGAGTATGGAATTGTTTGTATTTATTTCATAAGGAGTGCCTAAAGAAGAACAAATAACAGATAAATTGCCACCAGACATTTTTCCAGAAAAAGATTTTGGATTTATTATTTCTATATTTTTATAGTTTGAAAGATTATATGTAAAGGTATTTGAGGTAGAAATTGAAATGAAAGATTCTAAAGTGATTTTATCATTAAAATTAGAATTTACCATTGGACCATGAAATGTAATTAAGCCTAGGGAGGATAGGTAATTTAGAAGTATAGTTATATCGCTATATCCACAAAAGAATTTAGGGTTATTTTTAATACATTTTATATCTAAATATGGAATAGTATTTATTGAACCATATCCTCCTCTTAAGCATATTATCCCATCAATAGAATCATCAGCAAACATATTATTTAAATCATTTGCTCTATCTAAATCTTTCCCAGCTAAGTAGCCATATTTATCATAAAGATGATGAGAAGTTTTTATTTTAAAATTAAGTTTTTTAAATGCATCAATATTATTATTAATTATTATTTTTTCATCACAAGAAGCAGGAGCTATTATACCTAAATTAGAATTTTTATTAAGATGTTTTCCTTTTAGCAATAATAAATCACTCCTATAAAATTTTTTAATTTATTAGTGGAACATATCTTTTTTATAAAGAATAAATGCAACAATACTAGCAATTCCCATAATCATTCCCATTACTATATAAAAACCATTAGGATTTTTATCAAAAGGAAGAGAATAAAGGTTCATTCCATATATACCACTTATTATTGTTGGAATTGCTAAAAGTATTGTTATTGCTGCAAGTACTTTCATTACTATATTAAGATTGTTTGAAATAACAGATGCAAAAAAATCCATGGTACTTGCAAGGATATTACTATATACATCTGTCATTTCAATAGCTTGTTTATTTTCTATAATAACATCTTCAAGTACATCTTTATCTTCTTCATATTTTTGAATAAAATCTAGTTTAAGCATCTTTTCAAGGGTTATTTCATTAGCTTTTAAAGAAGTTGAAAAGTAAACTAATGATTTTTCAAGTGAATGTAATTGAATAAGTTCTCTATTCTTCATAGATTTATGAAGTCTTTTTTCAATCATAAGACTTTTTTTATCTATTTGTCTAAGATATAGTAGGTAATAAGTTGATATCCTATTTAAGATTTGTAGTATAAACCTAGATTTTTTAAAAGTAAAAAAAGTTTTAATTTTTCCATTAACAAAGTCAGATAAAATTTTACTGTTTTTTAAGCAGATAGTTATTATTACTTCTTCTGTATGAATTATTGCTAATGGATAAGTATCATAGGTTAAAGAGTTATCCTCCATTTCCGTAAATGGTATATCTACAATAATAACAATTGTATTATCTTCTATATCAATACGGGAAGTTTCTTCATCATCTAATGGTGCTTTTAAAAATTCAATAGGTACTTTTGTTTTTTTGGAAATCAATAATAACTCTTCATCAGAAGGAGCAATTAAATTTATCCAACATCCAGGTTCTATATTATCAATAAGTTTAAACTCAGGATTTATCTCATTAAAGGTTTTATAAATTTGAATCATATAAAAAATCCTCCTTAAATATATTTTTATTGTAACATAAATTATTTATGAATAAAAAAGAAAAGAACAAGAAATTTATTCTTGTTCTATAGTTTTATAAAATTCATTTTTAATTTCAAGCAATAAATTATTATTATGTATTAAATCCATGCCAGTAAAAGCAAGTGATAATGAGGCTTTTTTCATTTGTTCAAAAGCAAATGAAGATTGGGTAGCTTCTAGAAATTCTTTTGAACCATAGTTTATACCTTCTTTTTCTGTAATAGATATATAAGGGTGAATTGAAGGCACAACCTTACTAACTGTACCTATACTTAATCCTGAAAATACATTTGCAGGAGAATTAATTAATATAATTCCATTTTCTTTTAAATTGTGACTGAATAATCTGTTTAAGGTTCTATTAGTTATTAAGTTTTCACTAGGTGGTTCATAAAGAGATATTTTATAAGGAATATTAGTTATTTCAGATTTTAATTTTTTCTTCTGCAACTTCAGCCATCTTTGTATTTTTAGCTCTTATATAAAATTTTGCTTCACATTCTGATGGGGTAAATAATGGAGTTGAGCTACCAGAAGATATTACAGAATTAATTTCTATATCTTTTGGAAAACCTTTTTTTATATTATTTATTATATTAAATATAAGAAGTATTGCATCTAAGGAAGTATAATTATTTCTGCTTAAAAAACTAAAGGTACTTTCTTTTGTGTATTTTATTGAAAGTGGAATTATAGATGAAGAGGTTCCACTTTCAGCAGTAATTATGTCTGGGTGACATTCCATAACCACATCTATATCTTCAAAGCATTTTTGTTTTACCATTATATTTTTTGTCCCACCTAAATATTCACCAGGACAGCCTATAACAATAACAGAACCACCTATTTTATCTATAATAGATCCTAATAATATTGAAGCTCCTATAGACATTGTGGTAAGGGCATTATGACCTGTAAGATGTCCTTCATTAAGGATAGCATCATATTCGCAAAGATAGCAAATCTTAGGGTGTCCATTTCCTTTTATAGCATAAAATGAATTAGGAATATCTAAATAATCAGAAGTTATTTTAAAGTCATAATTGCTTAATAAATTACAAATATAAGATGAGGATTTAAATTCTTTATAGCTTTCTTCAGGATTGTTGTATAAAAAAGTACAAAGGTCTTTTAATACTGATTCATTTTGAGATAGGAAATTAATCATCTCTTGTTTCATTGATTTTTCAGTCTCCTTTCCGTTAGTTAGAGCAGAGTGAATATATTATTTTATCCTGGTTTAAAGCTAGCAGGAAAGAAAATAATATATTTATTCTGCTTTTTTTATTTACTAGTAGTACTTAATATATTAATAAAAATAGTATTTGTTATTTTGTTACTTACTATACCTTTTTATTTGAAAATGTGTATTTGCTATATATTTATGGTTTGCAAATAAACTAAAAGGAATAAGAATAAAAATTTTTGTATTAAAAAGTGTTATAATATCAAAATGAATTATGATATTAAATATATTTTTAAATTTGGTATAATAACAAATATATATAGTTAATTTTTAAATTTAAGGATGAGGTTTATTTATGAAAAAAGGATTATTTATAGTTTTTGAAGGTGGGGAAGGTGCTGGGAAAAGCACTATTTTAGATAAGATATATGATTGGATGAATACTGAAGATATTTCATGTATAAAAACTAGAGAACCTGGAGGAATAAAAATTTCTGAACAAATACGTTCTATTATTCTTGATAATAATAATACAGAGATGGATGAAAGAACAGAAGCTTTATTGTATGCAGCAGCTAGAAGGCAGCATTTAGTTGAAAAAATAATTCCTGCATTAAATGAGGGAAAGGTTGTATTGTGTGATAGATTTATTGATTCTTCTTTAGCTTATCAAGGTTATGCAAGAGGAATAGGTATGGATGAAATATTAGAAATAAATAAATTTGCTATAGGTGAATACATGCCAGATTTATCTATATTTTTTGATTTAGAACCTAGCGAAGGTTTAAAAAGGATAAATATTGATAATAATAGAGAAGTTAATAGGTTAGATAATGAAAAAATAGATTTTCACAATAAGGTAAGAGAAGGATATTATAAGGTATTAGAAAAGGATAAAGGTAGAATAGTAAAAGTGGATGCATCAAAGACTATTGATGAAGTTTATGAAGATGTAAAATATATAATAACAGAATGGTTAGATAAGTAGTATTTAATAAGTGGTTTGTGATAATATATAAGAAAAGTAATATGAGGGAGGAAATTTTTTATGAAGATGGTAATTGCAATAGTTCAAGATGATGATGCTTTAGATTTAGTGGATGAATTAACAGAACTTAATTTTAGGGTAACTAAGCTTGCTACAACAGGAGGTTTTTTAAAATCAGGAAATACAACTCTTTTAATTGGAGTTGAAAAAGAAAGAGTTGAAGAGATAATAGATGTTATAAAGAAAAAATGTAAAAAGAGAAGCGAAATGGTAGCAGCACCAACACCTATTGCTGGAGACCCTAGAGTATATATACCATATCCAGTTGAAGTAAAAGTTGGGGGTGCAACTGTTTTTGTATTAGATGTTGACCAGTTTGTAAGAGTGTAGAATATTTTTGGAGGTGTTAATGTGAGGGAGTTCATAGGATATGAAAAAATAATACAAGTTTTTTTTAGAAGAGTAGATAAGGGGACTCTTTCTCATGCACACCTTATTATAGGACCTAATGGTATTGGAAAAAGTATACTTGCAAGAATATTTGCATTAAAAATTTTAAATAAAGATAAAGACATTGATTATGTGGATATAATAAATTATAGACCTAGTAAAGCATCTATGGGGGTAGATGAGGTAAGAGAAATTATAGAAGAAGTATCTAAAAGACCTTATGAAGGAGATAAAAAAGTAATAATTATTCATGAAGGAAGCAAACTTACTGTGCAAGCTCAAAATGCCTTGTTAAAAACAATAGAAGAGCCACCACAAGGAGTATATATAATACTTTTAGCTGAAAGTCTTGAAACATTATTAGACACTATAAAATCAAGGTGTCAGGTATATAAATTAACACCTTTAAACAATAGACAAATGGAAATGTATATAAACACTTTAGGAAGATATAGTGAAGAAGAAATACGAGCTTCTTTAGCATATGGAGAGGGTATTCCAGGCAAAGCTGAAAGATTATTAAATGATAGTAATTTATCTGAATTAAGAGAAGTTATTATGAGTTTATTAAAAGATATAAATTATGCTAAGGAAGATTTAGTTTTGATTTATGAAAATAAGCTTGAAAATTATAAAACTGAAAAGGATGAGGTTTTAAATTTAATGGCATCATTTATAAGGGATATAATAGTAGCAAAAGAATTAGAAGATAAAAATAAGATAATAAATATTGATAAATATAATGATATTGTAGAGGTAGCAAATTCATTATCATATAAAAAATTAAATTCAATGTTAGAATATATAAAGGAAGGAAGAGTCAATTTAATGAATAATGGAAATTATTCATTAGTTATAAGTGTGATACTTATGGGCTTCTTGGAGGTATAAAATAAAATGGTAAATGTAGTTGGAATAAGATTCAAAAAGGTTGGAAAAGTATATTATTTTGAGCCTCAGGATTTAAAAATAAATAAAGGTGATTATTTAATAGTTGAAACAGCTAGAGGAATTGAATTTGGAGAATGTGTAATAGGAATTAAGCAGATTTCTGAAGATGAGATAATATCTCCATTAAAGAAAGTATTAAGAATAGCAACAGAAGAAGATATAATTCAGCATAAAGAAAATAAGAAGAAGGAATCAATTGCTTTAGAAATATGTTTAAAAAAAATTTCTGAACATAATCTTAACATGAAACTTATAGATGTAGAATATACCTTTGATAATAATAAAGTAATATTTTATTTTACAGCAGATGGAAGAGTGGATTTTAGAGAACTGGTTAAAGATTTAGCCACTATATTTAAGACTAGAATAGAACTTAGACAAATAGGAGTTAGAGATGAAGCTAAAATGCTTGGTGGTTTAGGACCTTGTGGAAGACCTATGTGTTGTTCATCTTTTTTAGGCGATTTTGCATCAGTATCTATAAAAATGGCAAAAGAGCAAAATTTATCTTTAAATCCAACTAAAATTTCAGGGATTTGTGGAAGACTTATGTGTTGTTTAAATTATGAACAAAATACATATGAAGATATAAGAAAAAGACTTCCTAAAGTTTGTTCTATTGTTGAGACAGTAGATGGAAAAGGCGAGGTCGTATCAAATAATACAGTAAAGGAATCTGTTAAAGTAAAAACACGAATTGAAGATGAAGAAGTAATTAAAGAGTATAAGATAGATGATGTAAAGCTAATTAAGGGAAGCTATGAAGGTATTATTAATGATAAGGATATTAAATTTGAGATAGAGTCAGAAGAAGATAAAAAATTTATTAAAGATTTAATAAATGAAAAATAGGAGAAACTTTAATGAAGTCTATAATAAAGATTTGTGATATGAAAAGTGCTAAAGATATTTCCAATATTAAAAATGCAATTTCAAGTAATGAAGGTGTTATTGCTTGTGAAGTATCCTTAGAGAAAAAAGAAGCTCAAATAATTTATAATGAAAGTTATTTAAGTATAGAAAGCATTATAGAATCAATAGAAAGTTTAGGATATATGGTTCTATAAAGATATAAATAAAAATACTTTAAAAAGAAAGTCAAATATGATAAAATGAAGTAGGTGAAATTACCACAATTATTTAGGAGGTGTTTTTTATTATGGCATACGCTATTAATGATTCATGCATAAGCTGTGGAGCATGCGCTGCAGAGTGTCCAGTTGGTGCTATAAGCCAAGGAGATTCTTCTTATGTAATAGATGCTGATACTTGCATCGACTGCGGAAGTTGTGCAGGAGTTTGTCCAGTAGGAGCTCCAAACCAAGCTTAATTTAAATTTAAGTTATTAAAGAGGAAGCTGTAATTTTTATGGCTTCCTTTTTTAATATAAGGAAATTATATATTCATTCTGCTTTTTTAAAAATAATCTAAATTAATAGCTTGATAAAAACAAAAATAAATATTAATATAGATATAAAGATAAAAGTCAAAGTAAGTCAAAAACAAAGTTTAAGAAGGTGATTTTATGGCAAGACTTTCAGATATAATTGAAAATTTTATAAAAGATATGCTTGATGAAAATGGTGGTGAGCAATTATTAATTCAAAGGAATGAATTAGCTGACCAATTTAGATGTGCACCATCTCAAATAAACTATGTATTAACAACAAGATTTACATATGATAAGGGATATGTAATTGAAAGCAAAAGAGGTGGCGGAGGATGTATTGTAATTAAGCAACTAGATGATGAAGGCACAGAGAAGAGAAACAAAATAATATATGATTCAATAGGAGATTCTATAACATATCATAATGCAGTATCATTAATAAAAAACTTACAAAATTTAGAGGTAATAACTGAAAGAGAGGCTGAACTTATGAAGATGGTAGTAAATGATAGAACCATATCTTCAACAAAAGAACCTAACAAGTTAAGAGCAACTTTATTAAAGAGTATGCTTATGGTTGTAGTATCTTAAGGAGGAATAATTATATGTTATGTGAAAAATGCAATAAAAATGAAGCAAGAGTACATTTAGTAAAAATGATTAATGGTAAAAAATCAGAAACATGGCTTTGTGAAAAATGTGCTAAAGAAATTTCTAATGGAGCCTTAATTCCATTAATGGTTGAAGGTACAGAAGCAGAAGCTATTTCAAAAAATATAGAATCATTATTTAATCAAATGACCAAGGAAAAAAAGAAGTTCTCACCTAAAGTAGATATTATTTGTAAGCATTGTGGTCTTACACTTAGTGAGTTTAAAAAGAACGGAAAACTAGGATGTAGTGAATGTTATGATAGCTTTAGTGAAGAATTAGAAAAGATAGTGATAGAATTTCAAGGAAGTGATACTCATTTAGGAAAAGTACCTAAAAGAGAAAAAGAGAAATTGAATAAATTAAAAAGAATAACTAGTCTTGAAAATAAATTAAAAAAAGCTATTGAAATGGAAGAGTATGAATTAGCAGCAATAATAAGAGATAAATTAAAAATTATTAAAGGGGAATTTTATAACAATGAAAAATTGGATGTGTAGTGAACTGGTACCTGAAAATATTATTGCTTGTAGTAAGGTATCATTAAGAAGAAATTTTAAAGAATCTTTTTTTGATAATAAACTTAGTATTGATAAAGCAAGAGAAAATGTTGATAAGGTCTATAATACACTTCAAGAAGATTTAAAAGAGTGTAATGACTTAGAAGTAATAAGACTTTGGGAAGAAGAAAATAGTACTCTTAATATGTATAAGGATAAAAATATAATAAGTAGTAAGCTTATTGAAAATAAAGAAAAAGGTGGAGTTATCCTTAATGAAGATGAAAGTTTATCAATCCTTATGAATGAAGAGGATAATTTAAAAATACAATATATTTCTAGTGGATTTAGTTT
>CACZYK010000101.1 GCA_902785295.1 uncultured Clostridium sp. | reverse complement strand
GACTCATCATCATAATCATATTGACCATTAGGAAGCAAAGTAGCTTTAATAGTTCCATCTTTAACATATTTAGTTAGTGTAGGTCTAGTTACTCTCAATTAGGAATCCCAGCTTCACAAAGAGTATCAATGTCTCTATAAATTGTTCTTTGAGAAACTTCAAATTTTTCTGAAAGATATTTAGCTGTTACAGACTTTTTATTTAATAAAATGTATACTATTTGAAATAATCTATCAATTTGCATAAAAAACCTCTCTATTTATCAAAAAAACTGCCTAATTTTAGTTAGACAGCTTAAAATTTTATAAAATATATGTTAATGAAGTAATATTTTTAATACACTTGCATTACCTATGAAGGAATTTGCATATACTATAAGTAAGAAATTATACCATTTAGATACTTACTTTTAGTGTAGGTAGAACAAAGAATGCTCCAACCAGTAAATAATATACTCTGCTAAACAAAAATATTTTCTAAATAATATTATATAGGAAATTTGGTATTTATTAAACAGAAAATTATGTTGTTTCACAAAAGTACATATTAATTTTGAAAATATATGGCTAAATAAAAATACTAATTGGAGCAAAGACACTTTTTTGGATTTTTAGCCTTCATCTTCTATTAAGGCACCTAGCTTAACAGATATTATAGTATTTAGTTTATTAATAGAAGAAGATAGAGAATTAAGCTGTTTTTCTAATCTTATTAAAAGATAGGTACTTATAGCCATTGGAAATCCTACGTTAGTAATTAATTCAACTAATTCATTTATATCCATAAAATCACCTCCTTTAACCTTTTTATATGAACTAAAGCTTAGAAATTACTTAATAAACTAATATAGTTTGTTGATAATATGAAAAAAAGATTATTTGTGATAAAATTATATGGATAATTATTTGAGTGTTTGTAAAAGTAAGTAACTTACATAATATATACAGCCAAATCTTTTAGAATAACAGATTTACCTAGTTTGTAAAACAAAAATAATTAGGCTACATAATATATGTTATAAAAATACAGTAGGAGTGAAGGTATGAAGAATAAGAATATTTTTTGGGGATTATTATTTCTAATGATAGGATTATTATGGATATTTAATAATGCTTTTGGAATTAAAATATTTAATAAAGAAAATTTTTGGCCAGTGTGTGTGCTAATTCCAGGTTTATGCTTTGAGATAACTTATCTTATAACCAAGAAAACACCAATAATGCTTCTTCCAGGAGGAATATTGGTTGTTGTTGGAACTTTATTTTTATTTGAACAATTTACAGGTTGGAAATATGTAGATAAAACTTGGCCTATATATCCATTAGCAGTTGCAATTGGGTTATTTCAATTTTATGTAGCAACTAAAAAGAAAGCACTTCTTGTAGCAGTAATTATATTAGCATTAATTTCTTTAGGATGTTTTTCTTTCACTTTATTTGGAGATGTCTTTAGTATTATAGAAATGACATATTTAGTTCCTGGTATATTAATAATTGTTGGACTTATATTATTATTTAATGCTAAAGGAAAATAAAGTATGAGTGTGAATTTATTAATTTATCGACAAGGTACAAGTCAACACAAAGTAATAATTTACACTTTCTAACTATATGAAAAGCAGCAAAAATATTTAAGGTATTTTTGCTGCTTTTAAGATTGTAATATGTAAAAATAATTATGGTTTCTATATACTTAAAAAATATTTTAAAAATGTTAAGTCATCAGTAAGTTCTGGGTGAAATGATGTTGCTATCATATTATCTTGTCTTACAGCAACTATATTGTCATTTACCTCACATAAAACTTTAACATTATCTTTTACTTCAGTTATAAAAGGAGCTCTTATAAAGACAAGCTCTAAAGGATTTTGAGAAACTTCTTTTATAACTTTTTTTGTTTTAAAACTATCTATTTGAGTTCCAAAAGCATTTCTTCTTACTTTTATATCCATAAGAGATAAATGTCTTCGAGTGTCATTTTCAATTTCCTTAGCCAAAAGTATCATTCCAGCACAAGTTCCCCAAGTAGGAATACCTGACTTAATTTTTTCCTTTAAGGGTTCTTTAAGTCCAGTTACATCTAAAAGCTTTCCCATAGTAGTGCTTTCTCCACCAGGAAGAATTATTGCATCTAAATTCTTTAAATCTTCTTCTTTTTTTATTTGTATAGCTTTATGACCAAGGGCTTCTATTTGACTTAGATGTTCTAAAACTCCTCCTTGAAAAGATAAAACTCCAACCTTTTTCATTTTACCAGCCTCTTTCAGCATATTTTGTAGCAACTTCCTTGGCATTTATACCACTCATAGCTCCACCTAAATCTTCAGAAACTTCAGCAAGCTTTTGAGGGTCATTATAATAAGTTGTTGCAAGAACTATTGCTCTAGCTCTTTTTTCAGGATTATCAGATTTGAAAATTCCAGAACCAACAAAAACTCCATCACAACCAAGTTGCATCATTAAAGCTGCATCAGCAGGAGTAGCAATTCCACCAACTGCAAAATTTACAACAGGAAGCTTTCCATTTTCCCATACATATTTAACTAAATCATATGGAGCACCATAATTTTTAGCAATTGTCATTAATTCTTCCTTATCAGCCTTTTGAATTTCTTTTATTTGGTCTTTCATGGTTCGCATATGAGTTACAGCATTAACAACATCACCAGTTCCAGCTTCACCTTTAGTTCTTATCATTGAAGCACCTTCGCCAATTCTTCTTAATGCTTCTCCTATATTTGTTGCACCACATACAAAAGGAACTTCAAATTCGTCCTTTGCAATATGATATTTATCATCAGCAGGAGTTAAAACTTCACTTTCATCTATAAAATCAATATTTAAAGCTTGTAAAATTTGTGCTTCAACAAAATGTCCTATTCTAACCTTTGCCATTACAGGAATTGAAACAGCTTCTTGAATTTCTTTAATCATTTTAGGGTCAGACATTCTAGCAACCCCACCTTCTTTTCTTATATCAGAAGGTACTCTTTCAAGTGCCATTACAGCACAAGCACCAGCTTTTTCTGCAATTATTGCTTGTTCTTTATTTGTTACATCCATTATTACTCCGCCCTTTAACATTTGAGCAAGATTTTTATTTACTTGTTTTCTTTCCATTATTGAAAATCCCCCTTTAAAAATTTATTATGAATTATATATTACAGAAAATATTTTAAAATACAAATGTATGGATACAATTTATTTTAAAATTATAAAAAATTTATGTGACCAATTTGATATTTAAATCGTTTTTATAGTGAAAGGGGGAATAAAAAAGATGGTACCATCAGAAGAATTAAAAGAAGCCTTTTCAGTAAAATATGAGAGATATGGAGATATGCTTTTTAAACAATGCATGGTTTATTTAGGAAATCATATTGAAGCAGAAGAGGTTATGCAAGAGGTTTTTATAAAACTTATATATAAAGCACCAAAATTTTCCACTATTGAAGATGAAAAAAGATGGGTTATAAGGGTAACTGTAAATCTTTGTAAGGATAGGCTTAAAAGCTTTTGGAGAAAGAAGGTCATTTCTATAGAAGAAATAGAGCTTTATGCAAAAAGTGAGGAAGAAATTAATTTAACAGAATTTATATTAAGACTGCCATATAAGTATAAAACAGTTATACATCTTTATTATTATGAAGGCTATAAGGTAAAGGAAATAGCAGAAATATTAAAAATAAGAGAATCAGCAGTTAAAATGAGGCTAAAAAGAGGAAGAGAGATATTAAAAATGGAGGTGATGAGTGGTGAAGAAGGAGGATTATAACAATATAGTCTCTAACTTTAAAGAAAATGAATTTTTAAAAAGAAGAATTGAAGAAGGTGTTTTAAGAGGAGAAAACACTAAGAAAAATTCAAAGAGAAAATTGGTTTTAGTAGTATCAGCTATATTATTAGCAATAATAATTATTCCAGTAGGTATAAAAACAACAATTAATAAAAATGCAAGTAGTGAAGATACCTCAAATTCTTATTTAACAACAGAAGATAGTACAAAATCAAATAATAGTGGAAATGAAGAAGTAAATTTTTCATCAGATAGACCTAATAAGATGAGTTTTTTAAAGATAAGAATTACAAGCATAAATGATTATGGGTTTTCAGGAAAGGTTGAAGAGGATTCAAATGGAGTAAAATCAGGAAGTGAAGTAGTTATAGATTATGATGAAAATTTAAAATTTGATTATAAAAATTTAAAGGAAAATGATGTTGTAAATGTAGGATATTTTGAAATAAGAGAAAGCTATCCTATGCAAATAAAAATTTATAGTATAGAGAAAATTGATTAGGGGGAATAATTATGAAGAGAAATTTTATAAAGAAAATATCATTTGTGGTGATTATTTCATCATTATTATATGGATGTGGTGCAAGTGATTTAGAAACTGCAAATAAAGGAATAATAAATGAGATTCAATCAATACAAACTGATGAAGCTTATAATGGTAATATGAGTTATCCTACTGAAAATTTTAATACTGAGGAATACAATACAATAGAAGAAAATGGTTACAAGTCTGTTTTAAATAATCCTATATCTACTTTTTCTGTAGATGTCGATACTGCCTCTTATAGCAATGTAAGAAGAATGATAAATAATGGCTTAGAAGTAGAAAAAGATGCTGTAAGAATTGAAGAAATGATAAATTATTTTAAATATGATTATGATGAGCCTAAGGGAGATTTACCTTTTTCAATTAATACAGAACTTAGTGATTGCCCTTGGAATGAAAATACAAAGCTTTTATCAATAGGCCTTAAGGCAAAGGATATTGATTATAATTCTTTACCAAAATCTAATTTGGTATTTCTTATTGATGTATCTGGTTCTATGTATTCTGAGGATAAGCTTCCTTTAGTTCAAAGAGCATTTTTAATGCTTACAGAAAACTTAAGAGAAGATGATAGAATTTCAATTGTAACTTATGCCTCAGGTGATGCTGTTGTTCTTGAAGGAGCATCAGGAAGTGAAAAAATAAAGATTACAGATAGTATAAATTCACTAACAGCAGGAGGGTCAACAGCAGGCTCTAAGGGAATTGAAACAGCCTATAAAATAGCAGAAAAATATTTTATAAAGGGTGGAAATAATAGAGTTATTTTAGCAACTGATGGTGATTTAAATGTTGGAATTACAAGTGAAGGAGAGTTAAAAAGACTTATTAAAGAAAAGAAAAAATCTGGAATTCATCTTTCTGTGCTTGGCTTTGGTTCTGGAAATATAAAAGATAATAAAATGGAGACTTTAGCTGATAATGGAGATGGAAACTATAATTATATAGATAGTGCTTTAGAGGCAAAAAAGGTTTTGATAGAAGAAATGGGAGGAACATTATTTACTGTTGCAAAAGATGTTAAGCTTCAGCTTGAATTTAATCCTTCTCAGGTTAAGGGATATCGTCTTGTAGGATATGAAAATAGGCTTCTTAATACAGAAGATTTTGATGATGATACAAAAGATGCAGGAGATATAGGAGCAGGACATAGGGTTACAGCACTTTATGAAATAGCTTTAAAAGATTCTAAACAAGAAATTCCAGAAACAGATTTAAAATATCAAGAAACAACTACTAATGAAAGCGATGAGCTTGTAACTATAAATTTAAGATACAAAAAGCCTGATGAGAATAAAAGCAACCTTGAAAGTAAGACATTATCTCTAAAAGATTATAATTCTAAAATGTCTAATAACCTAGAATTTTCAAGCAGTGTAGCAGAGTTTGGAATGCTTTTAAGAGATTCAGAATATAAAGGAAATTCAAGCTATGAAGGTATTTATAATAAGCTTTCAAATAAGAAATATGTAGAAGAGGATGAATATAAAAAAGAATTTTTAGAGCTTGTAAAAAAGTGCAATGATTCCTTACAAGATTAAAATTGTGGAGGTAACTAACAGTTACAAATAAATTATAAAAAGTTATAAGTTGGTGTTGACTTTTATAATTTAGAAAATTGTTGAAAGCCTCCCATATTCGTAAAGAGTATGGAGTGATGTATTATTTATACATCCAAAATCCATTGAATTGCTGGAAACTCGTAAAGACACATTAACTACAACG
>CACZYK010000100.1 GCA_902785295.1 uncultured Clostridium sp. | reverse complement strand
CAATCTGCATTAGCCTCTGCTGAAAGAGTATTTGAAGTTCTTGATGAAGAAGATGAAATTAAAGATAAAGAAAATGCTATAGACCTTAAAGAATGTAATGGAAATATAGAAATTAAAGATGTTTCTTTCTCTTATAATCCTGATGTTAAGCTTATAGAAAACTTTAATCTTTCAGTAAAAAAAGGAGAAAAAATAGCAATTGTCGGTCCTACTGGATGTGGAAAAACAACTCTTATAAATCTTCTTATGAGATTTTATAATATTGATTCTGGTGAAATATTTATAAGTGGACATAATATTAATGATATAACTAGAAAAAGTTCAAGAGCTATGTTTGGTATGGTTCTTCAAGAAACTTGGCTATATTCAGGAACTATAAAAGAAAATATAGCTTATGGAAAACCTGATGCTACAGATGAAGAAATTATTGAAGCTGCTAAAATGGCTCATGCCCATGAATTTATAACAAGACTTCCAAATGGCTATGACACTAAAATTTCTGGAGATGGAAACAATATATCTCAAGGACAAAAGCAATTATTATGTATTGCTCGTATAATGCTTACAAAACCACCTATGCTTATTTTAGATGAAGCTACAAGTAGCATTGATACTCGTACAGAAATTTTTATTCAAAATGCCTTTAATAAAATGATGGAAGGAAGAACAAGTTTTATTGTAGCCCACAGACTTTCTACCATTAAAGAAGCAGATTTAATATTAGTAATGAATAAAGGACATATAATAGAACAAGGAACTCATGAAGAACTTATAGAGAAGAAAGGATTTTATGCTAACCTTTATAATAGTCAATTCTCTGTACCTGTTTCTTAATGTAAAATAATATGGGGTTGTGGAATTAATAATAGCACCACAACCCATAAATTTTATTCATCTTTAATATATTTTTTTAATTTTTCTAAATAAAACTTCTTTTCTTCTTCTTTCATAAAAGAAGCTTCTATGGAATTCATATTCATTTTTATTAAATCGTTATAAGTAAATCCTAATTCTTTTATTAAAATTTCATATTCTTTATCTATATTAGTCTTTAATATTGCCATGTCATCTGTATTTATAGTAACCTTTATTCCATAATCATATAATTTTTTTATTGGATGCTCCTTAAAAGAAGGCACTACATTACACTTAAGATTACTTGTAACACACATCTCAAGAGTAATATTTTTATCTTTAATTTCTTTCATAGCTTCTTCTGATTTTATTGAAGTAACTCCATGTCCTATTCGCTTTGCACCAAAAGAGATTGCTGTTTTTATATTTTTAGGTCCCATACTTTCTCCTGCATGTATTGTAAAAGGAATATTTAATTTATTTGCCTCTTCAAATAAATCTCTAAAGTTTTCCATAGGAGTAACTCCTTCTGCTCCAGCTAAGTCTATAGCTACTACTCCTTTTCCTAGAAATTTTTTTGCAATTCTTATGGTTTTCATATTGTCTTCATGATTTAAAGAAGCTTTTCCTAAAACCATAGCACATAATATAAGAGAAACTTTAATGCTTGGATTATTTTCCATTCCTTTTTTTATGCCTTTTAAAACAGCTTTTACTATTTTTTCTTCATCTAAACCTTTTTTCTTATGAAGTTGAGGAGCAAATCTTATTTCAAGATATACAATTCCTTCTTTTGCAGCTAAATTTACAACCTCATAGGCACATTCTTCTAAAGATTCTTCATCTTGCATTATTTCTATTGGCATATCAAAACACTTTAAAAAATCATATAAACTTTTACAATTTTCATCTACTTCTACTGATTTTTTAAACTCTTCAAAGTTCTCTGTTTTTAATTTTATTCCTTTTTTCTTCGCTAAATTCCATGAAAGCTTTGGTGGAATTGAGCCATCTAAGTGAAAATGTAAATCAACCTTTGGAAAATCAAAATTCATTTTTAAGCCTCCTTTTCTTTACATATGTCCCCAATTATTCAATACATATAAATTTTAAAAATACTTATTTTATTATTTTTTTAGAGTCAAATGCTATTTTTAAATTTGAACAATCCTTGAAGTTATGAAGGTCACAATTTAATAGTTCTTCTATTTTTCTTAATCTATATTTTAATGTATTTCTATGTATAAATAATGTTTCTGCTGTTATTGTAACATTGCAATTCTTATCTAAATAAGTTTCTAAAGTTTCTGTTAAGTTAGAATCATTTATTTTATCATATTCTATAACTCCACCTAAAGTAGAATTATAATATTGCTCTAATATATCTTTGTTATTTATGTTAAAAAGAATACTATACACTCCTATATCTTTGTACCTTATTATTTCATCTTTTAAACCTTTAAGTTTTATTGTGTCTAATGCCCACTCAGATTCCTTTAATGAATTTTTCATCATGCTTAACTTACTATAAGTATTTCCTATGCCTATACTTACTGTCATTCCTTTAATATGACTTTTTATTAAAGTTTTTATTTCCATTAAAGCATTTTCTAATTTTTTATTATTTATTTTATCACTTTTGCATAAAATAATTACAGAATCATCTTTGTGTATTATAGGCACTTTTAAATGATTATTATCTAAGGAATCTTGTATTATTTTTCCACAATAATTTTTTATCTCATTTTTCTTAAAGTTATCTTGTACTTTATTATAATCTATGTATTCTCTAAAATTATCTATGTCTATATTACAAACATAACAATCTCCAGAAAGATCATAGCCAAAATAAGCAGCCTTTTCTATGACATTTTTATCTAATGCTCCATCTCCAAATAAAATATTACTTAAAAAGTGAGTTACTGAATTCTCCTCAACATAAGATAATACTATTGCCCTACATACTTCCTGTGATACTTCTACAAGCTTAACATCCCAAGGAAGCTCAAATAGTGGAACTTCAAGTTTATCAGCTAATTTCTTTGCTTCACTTGGAATTTCTTTAATATACTTTCCCACATTCACAATAAGACCTTTTCCTTTATTTTCACTTATTGATTTTATTATTTCTTCTATTAAATTTGGTCTATCTTTTATACCTCTTCCTGTTATTATTATAAGTTCTGACCCTTTAAGCCATTGAATATTTTCAATTGGGTCTTCAAAACACTCAGCTATATATACCCATTCTATAAATTTATCTAATCCCTTTTCCCCTGATATAAGCTTTAATTTCTTTAATGAAGGTAATTTCATAATGTCTCTTATGCTTATTGCCATGCTAATCCACCCTTTTTGCTAATCTTTATCAATATTTTTGTATTCTTTTATATCTGTTTTTAATCCTTTGCTTTTTAATTTTTCATTAATAAAATCCTTAAATAAAGAATATATAACAGCAAATAATGGTACTCCTATTACCATTCCTACAAATCCCATTATTTCTCCTGCAATCATTATTGAAAATAATATCCAAAATGCTGATATTCCTATAGAATCACCAAGTATTTTAGGACCTATTATATTTCCATCAAGCTGTTGTAATATAAATACTATTAATAAAAACCAAAGTGCCTTTTGTGGAGATACGAAAAGTATTATTATAAAAGATGGTACAGCACCTATGAATGGTCCAAAGAATGGAATTATATTGGTTATTCCTATTATTACTGATATTAATAGTGCATATGGCATATTACATATTTTTAAAATTATATAAGCTAACATTCCTATGATTATAGAATCCAATATTTTTCCACTTAAAAACTTTCCAAATGTTACATTACTTTTATGAGTTATTAAAATAATCTTCTCTGCTACTGCCTTTGGGAAAATTGCATAAACTACCTTTTTTATTCCAGCACACATATTTTCTTTGTCTATTAATAAGTATATTGATACAATTACTCCTATTCCAATATTCCATATACTTGATGCAAAAGAAGTAACCATATTACCTAACACTGGTAGTAAATCTGTTCCTATTTTTATTACAGTATCTATTAAATCTTTTAGCTTTTCATTTATAATATCTACTTGTTCTTTTTTTATATCAAACTTTTTAAATAAATCATTGGTAAACTTATTTAAGTTTCCTATGTAGTTTGGAATATTATTTATTAAACCTATTATACTTTCTACAAGTTGAGGAAGTACAAATTGCAAAAATAATACAATCAATAATATGGTTGTTAAATATGTTAAAATCATTGATATTATTCTTTGATGTTTTAGCTCCATTTTTTTATAGGACTTAAACTTTTTTAAATTTCTTTCATATACTCTTAATAAAAATCCTAATAAATATGCTATTGCAAAACCTATTATAAAAGGTTGAAAAATTATAAAAGTTCTATTAATCTGGTTTGCAACTACTCCTAATTGAGAAATTCCAAGATAAAATAATATTACTGAAGCAGCAGTAATAAACGCATAAATTGCTATAGTGTTATATTTTCTATTCCAATCTATTTTCATACAATTTCACTTCACTTTCTTTATAAAGTTTTTCTCTTCTATCTCTTTTTATATTAATTTTTTCTCTTACTTCCTTTATTGATGATAAATTTATGTCTTTTATTATTAATTCTTCTTTATTGATTTTTTCATTTAAACTGTTTCCTAAAGGGTCAAAGATTAAAGATGCTCCTGAATACTCTAGTCCATCTCCTTCTCCTACTCTATTAACACCAATAATAAAGCATTGATTTTCTATTGCTCTTGCTTTTAATAAGGTTACCCAATGTTCTTCCCTTTCTTTTGGCCAACTTGCTATGACTATTATTATTTCTGATTTTTTTGATGCTATTTGAAAAATTTCTGGGAAACGTAAATCATAGCATATAAATGGAGTAATACTCACTTCCCCTACTTTACAACTTATTATTTCATTTCCTTTATAATATTTTTCATCTTCTTTACTGTATGAAAAAGGATGAATCTTTGTATATAATCCTAAAATGGTATTTTTAGGAGAAACTATACAAAATTTATTCTTCCCTTTTTCTCCACATTTAATACCATATCCCAATGAAATATTTATATTATTTTCAAAAGCTTTCCTCTTTGCCCACTCTAATATAAATTCTTCTTTAAGTTTTAAACTATTAATATTCATAGTAAAACCCGTTAATGCCATTTCAGGAAATATTATTAGGTCAGCTTTTTTTTCACTAGCATTTTTTATAAAATTTTCACATTTAATTAAATTTTCTTTTGGATTTTCCCAAGCTATATTAATTTGTGCTAATGCAATTTTCATTTTCTATAACATCCTTTTTATAAATCAAAATCTTTTGCTACATCCTCTGATTTATGAGAATCTGAGCCATAAACAATTGGTACATTATATTTTTTAATAAGCTCAAGAAAAGTTCCAGAAGGATATGTCTCTTTGCAGTAAGGCTTTCTTAATCCTGCTGTATTAAAGTCTATTTCATAACCATTATCTTTGATTTCTTTTACCACTTTTTCCATAAGATTTATATTTTTATATTCTATTGGATATTTATTATTAAAAATTCTTACAAGAGTAGGATGTCCTATTCTTTTAGGTTTATAAATTCCTAAATCTGCTTTTATTGATTTTAGTAAGGTTTCAAAATATAAATCATAAACTTTTTCTAAGGAACCTAGTTTATTTAATAAATCTTCAAAAAATTTAATACAATCTATACATTGAATTTTTCCGTTAAGCTTAACAAAATGTACTGATAATATTGAGTCTTCTATGTACTCCCCATACTTATTCAGCATTTCTTTTATTTCTTCATCTAATCCATCAATATAATCTACTTCAAAACCTAAATTTATTTTTATTTTTCCTTCATACTTCTTTTTTATTTCTTTAACATCCTTTATATAACTATCAATATCTTTTATATCCATTGCACATTCATCTTGAAATTCTTTGTCCTCAAAAAATACACTTGTAAAAGGCATATGTTCTGTAAAAGTCATTTCCTCTAATCCTTTATTTAGTGCTTGCTCTACATACATCTCAAAAGAGTCCTTCGTTCCATGTGGACAATAAGGACTGTGTATATGTCCATCTCTTTTTATCTTCATATTAAATTCCTCCATTTTTATATTTACAATTTTATAATAATTATATCATTAAAATATACTCAATTTAATAATTGAATACATTTTTTCTTATCTTATACGTAAGCGTAAAAAAATTGATGTATAGAAATTTAAAATTTATGATGATAAAATTAACCCATCAAAGCGTAATATATCGTATTGCCTTGATGGGTTAAA
>CACZYK010000099.1 GCA_902785295.1 uncultured Clostridium sp. | reverse complement strand
AAATGTAAGTAGCTTTGAAGTTATTCATTGCCAAAGCAGATACGTTGAAACAGTAAAATTCTTAAAATGTTTATATTTGATTACATTTTAAGTAGCAGATAAAGAAATTCACTTAACTCAAATAGAATTTAAGCTTGTAGCCCTTTTAGCTGGAAATGCTGGAAAAGTTTTAACCTATGATTATATAATAAAAAAAATATGGGGTCCATTTTCAGATGTTAAAGACAATCAAATTTTAAGAGTAAACATGGCAAATATCAGAAGAAAACTTGAACAAAACCCTGCAGACCCTAAATATATTTTTACTGAAGTAGGAGTAGGCTATAGAGTGATAGATGAAAATTAAATTAGACTGTCGCATTAATAAATAATTACTTCAACATATAACTATTATTATTAAATTTATTTTTGCGACAGCCTTATTTTTACACCATCATTTATAAACTTGAAACTTTTTTTAGTTTTTTATATTCTTCAAAATCAAAAACAATTGACTTCTTTGGTAATGCTTTGCCTTCCTCTACATTTACCTCTTGAAACATTGTATCAAGAAAATAATCCATTAAGGTAACCTTTTTAATACTATTTTTTTCTGCATACCTTAAAGAATTTTTATCTATATCTTTATACATCACTTTTTTCATATCATTTTCTTCCTTTCATAAATTAATTTTTATTCTAAATAGTATTTCAATTTTTGAAAAATTATGTTTATTAATTCTTCAATTTTCAATAAAATTATACCTTATTTTCTATTATTTGTAAATAGCGTTTGGGAATATTTTCTTTTAAATATTATCTTATAACTTATTTTTTAACTTAAACTTTTGTAATTTATAAAAGAGTATCCTTCAAATTTTTCTGGAAAATCAAATTTATGAATCATTTTGTTTAAAACACTTTCAGTTATTGTTCTTTCTCTTATTTTATTTCTTCTTAAAAGTTCTTTATAACTAGCTTCAATATATATAAGTTCTACTCTTGCACCATAAGAAGAAAATAAATCTATAAGCTTTTTTCTAGTTTCTGCTACTAAATTTGTTGCATTCCATATAAAAGGCTTCTTTTCTCTTAAATATTTTTTAGCCCTTTCTTTAGCTATATTTGCTACCTTTCCTGAGTTTTCTCTTGGTGATATATTAAATTCTTCTCTTATATCATCTAAAGAAATCACTTCTGTTTCTTTAAAATTTTCTTTTATATAGGTGTCTTTTCCTGCTAAAGGAAGACCACACATAATTGTAACTTTAAATGAAGTTACATCAAAAACTTCATCTTTATACCATACATTATTATCTTTAAAATATTTAAATCTTGTGTATTTATTAGAGAATTTAATTTTTTCATAAAAGCATCCTATTTCTATGGAGTATTCCTTAAAATATTCTACTTTACTTAAAATAAGCTCTTTATCATAACATTCTCTTCCTAGTGCATCAGCTTTAGAGAGCATATATAAAAGTTTCATATTCAAACATTCGCTTGCTTTTATTAGTTCATAATCTATAGAGTTTTTTTCTAAAAATACAAGAGGAAGTCCATGGTATTTTATAAGAGAAGCAATTTGTTCTCTCATTTCTAATGAAATATTAAATTTTTCTTCATATTCTTTGTAGCATATTTCTCTAAAGGCTTTTGCTCCTCTTACTGCATGTTTAGGTGATACAATTTCATTATTTTCAATTTTTGTACATGTTATTTTTCCTATATCATGAAATAAAGCTGACATATATAAAATTATTTTTTCATTAAAAGAGAGTTCTTTCCATTCCTTCATTTTTATGATTTCATTACATACATTTTTAGTGTGAATAAAAACATTTCCTTCTTTATGGTGCTTAGGGTTTTGTGGTATTTCTTTAAGGGAGTATATTATTTTAAAGTTTTTTACAATATTATCAAATTCAAATTCTTCTTTAAATATTCTTTCCATAAAATTCACTCCTTATACATAGAATTAAAAATATTAATTCCTTTTTTAAGTCTATTAGGAATGATTGGTCTTTTCACCCAATGAGTTTCAGAATCTAATATTGTATTTAAAAAAGAACTTCTTACATATTTAAATCTATCAACTACTTCCTCTTCACTTTCTACCTTAATGTATATTCCTTCCATTAAATCTGTAGTGTCTGTTTGTTTTTCTGCCATTTCATAATTTAAACCATATTCCTCACATTGCTTTTTTAACTCTTCTTTACACTTGTAAGATTTAAAGTTTGATTTTCCAAGAAGGGATGTAATTTCTTCAATACTTTTAATTTTTCCTTCATAAAGAACTAAAACTGAAGTTATAAAATTATAACCTTTAAGCATTTCTCTTCTTTTTTTAGTGTTTAAAAATTTATTTTCTTCTTTATCATAAATATCAAACTCCATAAAATAATGAGTAAGATTATCATAAAAAACAGTATGCTTTGCATAAAGCCATTCTCCATACATTATATATCTTGTTCCTAAAATCTCATATAACTCATTTTTAAAGGAATTTGCCCACATTTTAAATAGGGAAAATTGCTTTTCTCCATACCCTCCATTTAAAAAATGTCCTCTACTTTGAAGAAGAAGATTTCCATTTTTATCAAAGCTTATTCCAGAATTAGCACCATCTACCTTTTCCTCTAATACAACATATTTTCCTTTTATATAATCAAATTTAACGCTTTTTAAATCCTCATCCCCCTTTTGAAGTCTTGACCCTTCAATGTGTCTTGTTCTTGGGTATTTATATATTTTTTCCATATATTTAATCATCTCTTTCCTAATTTATTTTTATATAGCACCTTTAAAATAGGAAATTTCTAAAATTTATCATAAATTTAGCAAGTTATATGCAATTTAATAACTAATATAATTTCTAAATAAAAAAAGTGCTATGAATTAACTTTTCACAGCACAAATAAACCAAAAAAGATATGAATTTTTTGGAAAGATAAATGCTATAAAAAGTATATTCTAAAAAAAGTGTTTATTATTACTTTGCTTTTTCTTTTTAACTTAGAAAATTATATAACCTAGTAACATAGAAAAAGTGTACAACAAATTAACCTGCTTTAAACAGGATAAAATACATATTTTTTTAACACTTTTATTTTTATTGCTCTCTTTAATAAAATAGCAATAAAGGTCTTCTAAAAATTAAGAACAACCTAGAATATACAAATTACATAATTATCTTCCTTTCAAAATTATTTTCTTTATAATAACACTTACTATATTTTTTGTAAATACTTATTCCTCTTCATCTTCTTTTGGTATTTCGTCAAAAACTGGAACACATTCATCGCAACCAGAATTAGGACCACAATCATCAAAAAAATCTGGGAAACAATTTGATTGATTATTATTTGCTTCTATTTCAACTAATTCAAATTTCATATTTTCCTCCTAAAAACTAATATAGATTATTATAACACCCTTTTTTTAGCATTAGCAATTTAAAAAATTTTAATCTTCACATTCACAAACGTTTATTCCTCTTGGCTCTACTGGAGTTGAGAAAACAATTTGAGTTTCAGTATTTCCAAATCTTTGAAGTTTTCCAATGAAAGTATCTAATTCAACTGTTGTCTTATATGCTACCTTTATGTGCATAGAATATTTTCCTGTTACACAGTTACATTCAATAACATTTGGACATTGACTTATAAAAGGATAAAATGTAGGTTTTTCTTTTGGTGATATTTCTAAATTAATAAATGCTATTATATTATATCCTAGCTTTAATTGGTCTACATTTGCTCTATATCCTGTTAATATCCCTGCTTTTTCAAGTCTCTCTATTCTTGAAGATACAGCAGGGGGTGATAAATATACTTCTTCTGCAAGATGTTTTAAAGGATATCTTGCATTTTCCTGTAATAATGAAATTAATTTTAAATCTACTTTATCCATAACAATCACTCCTAAAAATCTTTCCTAAAAAAATAAAAGAGACGTACTTTATAGCTTTTGCTATTAAGTACGCCTCTTTGCGTTTCATTTATTATATTTATATAATACAATTATATTTAAATTTTCACAATAGTTTTTAAGGATTTTTTTCACTCTTAAGTTAATTTTTTTTACTTAACACTAAAATTTCTTTAATTATTTAAGTTCAATTTCCTTTTTAAGTTAATTTATTTATTTTCTCCTTTAATATATTTACTTTATCCTTATTCTATATTACATTGGTAAATCTTAATTTATTAGTATTTTTTTAAATTTTATGTAAGTTTATATTTGCTAATCATGAAATAAGTGGTAGAATATAGTCAAAAGATTTTTTATTAAATGTTTTAGGAGATGTAATTATGGAAAAGGAAAAGACAGAATTAAATTGGAGCGAACTAGGCTTTAACTACATTAAAACAGACTATCGTTATGTATCTACATATAAAGATGGTAAGTGGGATGAAGGAAAATTAGTAACTGATAATATGTTACTTGTAAGCGAAGCATCTACTGCTTTCCATTATGGACAAGAATGTTTTGAAGGCTTAAAGGCTTACAGAACTAAAGATGGTAGTGTACAATTATTTAGACCAGATATGAATGCAAAGAGAATGAATTCTTCATGTGAGAAGTTATATATGCCTCAAATACCAGAAGAAAAATTTATAGATGCCTGCAAACAAGTTGTTAAGGCAAATGAAAGATTTATTCCACCATATGGAACTGGCGGAACTCTATACTTAAGACCATTTGTTATTGGAACTGGAGATAATATAGGTGTTGGTCCTGCACCTGAATACTTATTCTGCGTATTTGCTATACCAGTTGGTGCATACTTTAAGGGTGGAATGAGCCCTGTTAACTTTACAATAGCTGATTGTGACAGAGCAGCTCCTCTTGGAACAGGAAAACAAAAAGTTGGTGGAAACTATGCAGCTTCAATTAAGGCTCATGAAGAAGCTAAAAAAGCTGGATTTGCAGATTGTGTTTACCTAGACCCTGCAACTCACACTAAAATTGAAGAAGTAGGTTCTGCAAACTTCTTTGGTATAACTAAAGATAATAAATTTGTTACTCCACTTTCACCATCAATCTTACCAAGTATAACAAAATATTCTTTATTAGACTTAGCTAGAGATTGTTTTGGAATGGAAGCTATTGAAGGAGATGTTCCAATAGATTCTCTAGACCAATTTGCAGAAGCTGGTGCTTGTGGTACTGCTGCAGTAATTTCTCCAATAGGTGGAATTATGTACAAAGGAAAACTTCATGTATTCTATAGTGAAACTGAAGTAGGTCCTGTAACTAAGAAACTTTATGATAAGCTTGTAGCTATTCAATTTGGTGATGATAAAGATTATCCAAAGAACTGGAATATAGTTAAAGTTCTATAATTAAATAACCAAATTAAAAGGTTGTCTTTTTAAATATGGACAACCTTTTTTTAATAAAAGAAACTATTATATTTTATAAGCAGTTTCTTTCATTTTTCATATTATAATATCATTTGCTAAGTTATTAATAATTTTCCAAATTAATTATAATTAAGATTTTATATTGTTAAGAATTTGTTTCTGTATCCTCCCCTTTATTTAATGGTCTTTTAAAATCTAAAGAATTTTCCTTGTCATAAACTTTCTTCTTTAAGTTTAAAATTACCTTAAATAAATCTCCATCAATTTCTATTTTAAATGCTCCTTTTTGAACTTCTGTAAAACTTTTTGCAATTGCAAGACCTAATCCTGAACCTTCTGTATTTCTAGATTTATCTCCTCTTACAAATCTTTCTGAAATTTCCTCTGGTTTAAATTCTATTTCCTCAGATGAAATATTTTTAAACACTATTTCTACATCTTCCTCATGCTCTTCAATTATTATATAAACCCTAGAACCTTTTAATGAATATTTTAATGCATTAATAATAAGATTTTCAAATACTCTATATGTTTTTTCACTATCTAAAGGAAGTATAAGCTTTTTGTTTGGAAAATTATTTTTAAATTTTAATCCTGATTCTTTTATCTTATCTTCTAGTTCAAACTCTGTTTGCTTCATTAAAGCTACTATATCAACATCTACTATATTAAGCTTTATGTTGCCACTATTTGCCTTGCTTACCTCAAATAAGTCCTCAATTAAAGATTTTAACCTTTGAGCTCTTCTGTAATACCCTTTTGCTTTAAAAGATCAACATAGGTTATTATTGAAGTTAATGGAGTTTTTAAGTCATGAGATACATTAGAAATAAGCTCAGTCTTCATATTTTGGCTTTTTACTTCCTCTAAAATAGCTTTTTTTAATCCTTCCTTAACCTCTATAAGCTTATTCTTTAAGTAATTAAAAGCTCCTAAATTCTCTGACATATCAATGTCAAATTTTCCATTAGATAAAGATTCAACATAGCTAACTAGCCTATCATAATTTTTTCCTATTTTAATAGATTCACTTAATAAAATTGAAAGAAAAACTATTGAATAAACTATAGCACCTAAAACACCAAAAAAATAAGCTGAAAGTATTCCTAAAAAATTGACAATAACTATTCCAAAAATTTTTCTGTATGAACTCTTTTTAAAACTAAAATCTCTAAAAAATTCAATATAATCCTTTGACTTTTTTATCCCCTCCTTTAAAAGCATTACAAAAAGAAATATCATTAAAAATAATATAAACCAAAAAGCTAAGTTTAAAGCATACACAATAAAATCTGCCATTTTATATGATATATTAACCATCATATAAAGTGCCTCTTATAAGTTTTTTTGATAAAAAAGTTCCTAAAGGAATAAATATAACATAAACTAAAAATCTTATTTCAATAGAAACATTTTGAATTTTTCTTAAAACTATTGTATCTTTCTCTATTTTATAAGGAATTATTAAAGCTGATAAAATTATTATAAAAGCAAAAACTCCTACATAAAAAAACTCATTTACAAGACTTCTAGGAAGACCATAGGCTATTATAGTATTATTTATATTAGAATGAATATATCCTTCTCCACCATCTATTTTTGAAATTTTATCAGTTTTAATCTGCTCAATAACTTCTTTTGTTGCAGTTTCATTAGCACCATAAACATCTTTAACTTGTACGTCCCCAAGATTATCATAATAAAAAACAATATACCATTTGTAATTTTGCCTTAACTCCTTTGGAGAATATGTTGAATCTTTATATTGTAATTGAGTTATATCTTTTAGATAATTATTATTTTCATTGTTATATTTCTTTTTATTTACCTTAAATATGACATAATCTAAGTTAGTATATTTATCTAAGTAATTTCCAGCCACTGACAAATTGTTATATAGAATATTATTTTTCTTTAGTATTCCCGAAAGATATTCATAATTCAAAAATTCATACTTATCTACAGAAGATAAATAATCCATATTTTTATAAAAACATATCATTCCAAAAGAACTACATATTAGTATTCCAAAGATTAAAATTTTTATTAATATTTCTTTATTAAAATTTTTCAATTTTGTAACCAACACCCCACACCACCTTTAGATAATTTGGTTTTTTAGGATTTACCTCTATTTTCTCTCTTATGTTTCTTATATGTACCATAACTGTTTCACAATTTATTGCTTCTTCATTCCAAACCCTTTCATAAATTTCCTCAGAAGAAAAAACAACTCCAGGATTTCTCATTAAAAGATATAATATATTAAATTCCTTAGGAGTAAATCTAACATTTTGTCCATCTACCATTACTTCTTTTTTATCAATATCAAGCTCTAATCCTCCAACTGTTAATATATTTTTCTTTTGTGCTCCTAATACTTTTAAGTACTTTTCATATCTTCTAAGATGTGAATTTACCCTTGCTATAAGCTCCATAGGATTAAAGGGCTTTGTTATGTAATCATCTGCTCCTATATTAAGACCTGTTATTTTATCTATTTCCTCTGACTTTGCAGATAACATTATCACTGGAAAGTCATATCTTGTTCTTAAATTCATAACCATGGTTATACCATCCATCTTAGGCATCATTATATCAACAATAGCTAAATGTATTGTTTGATTTTTTATTATTTCAAGACCTTCATAACCATTATGACCCTTAAAAATTCTATACCCTTGATTCCTTAAATAAATTTCAACAGCATCTCCAATTTCTTCATCATCTTCTACAATTAAAATATTATAAATAGTATTCATATTCTTACCCCTCCTAATGCATCTTATCTAACTATTTCTTAAAATACTACTTTTGTTTATATATTCCTCCTTCTAAGTAAAATTTTAAATGAAAAAACTAAGAAAATTTCTTAGAAATTCTAAAGATTTTCTAAAGAAATTTGTTTTTCGAATTTAAATTTACACATTTTACTATTTTTACAATATTTATTGACCTTTTGTATGCTTTGTATTATAATGTATAATACAAAGAGGTGATTATTATGATTATTGAACTAGATATGTCAAGTGATATTCCTATCTATGTGCAACTTAGAAATGCTATTGTAAAAGGAATTGGAAGTGGAGAACTCCTTCTAGGAGAAAGTCTTCCTACGGTAAGACAAATGGCTGAGGATTTAGGAATTAATACAATGACAGTAAATAAATCTTATACCCTTTTAAAAACTGAAGGATTTATAGAAATTGATAGAAGACATGGTGCTAAGATAAAGAAAAACTTTACTCCAAATAAAGATTTTCAAGAAAAATTAGAACAAGAGCTTGAACTTTTAATTGCTGAATCTGTTATAGAGGGAATTGATGAAGAAAACTTTTTAAAAACCTGTTTAAGTATATTTAAAAATATGAAATATGTTAATAAATTGGAGAGTGATTTAAGATGATAATTATTTTAATAAATATTTTTGTAATATGATAATAATACAATTTTGCTTACAAAAATTCTTCCTTCTAAAATTAATGAGCCAGAAATTTTAGATATAATAAAAAGATTTAAAAAAGATAATTTAAAGATGACAATACTATTTGCAATTATGTATACTCCTTGTTACTTAATGAAAAAATACACTGCTTTCTCCATAATTTATATGGTTCTATGGTTTTTTATTATATGTTTATTTAGTGCTCTTTTAACAAAAAAATATATGACTGAAATAAGAACTTTAAAGAAAGAAAAAGGGTGGTATATAACTAAGAAATCTGCTACTAGAGTTGATAATAATGTTTCAAAAATAAAAAATAAAATGCCTATTTCAAACCTTTGGTTTATATTAAAGAAAATTTTTAAATTTATTTCTTTTATTAAGCTTAACAAATTATCCATAATTTAAAAACTTATATAATTTTTCTACAATGTAAAAAAGTATTAATTATTACTTTCTAACCAGATGAAAGGAAATTCTTAAACTTGTTTCTTTTATTAAGCTTTATTATTAACTTAGCAAGTTATACACAGTTTTCAAAATATATAATAATTTCCTATAGAATAAAATAGCAAAGGGAGTACACTAAAAAGTAGTACTCCCTTCGACATTTTTCTATCTAACCCTACAAACAAGTTTATTTTAATGCTATAAAGAAATTTTGTCAATACTTTTCAATAAAAATTCTAAACTTGTTTCTTTTATTATATCTTATAGATGCCAAATATCTTCATTGTATTGTGCTATTGTTCTATCTGAAGAGAAGAAACCAGCTTTGCTTATGTTTATAAGAACTTTCTTGTTCCATGCTTCTCTATCCTTGAAATCTGCAAATACTTTATCCTTAGTCTTTATATAATCTTCTATGTCAAGTAATGTCATGAACCAGTCTTTGTTGATTAATTCATTGTGAAGTCTTTCTAAGTTAGTCTTATCTCCAACCTTTAACATTTCATCACTTACAATGAAGTCAACTAATGGCTTAATGTTTTCTTTTTCATAGTAGTTCTTTGATACATAATCAGCTTTTGCATAGTGTTCAATAACTTGTTCACTTGATTCACCAAAGATATAAATATTGTCATCTCCAACTAATTGATGTATTTCAACGTTAGCTCCATCTTCTGTTCCTAAAGTTAAAGCTCCATTTAACATGAACTTCATGTTACCTGTTCCTGATGCTTCCTTAGATGCAAGAGAAATTTGTTCTGAAACATCACAAGCTGGAATTAACTTAGATGCCTTAGTTACATTGTAGTTTTCAACCATAACAACATTTAAGTATTTGTTAACTTCTGGGTCATTGTTTATGATTTCTTGTAAGCAAAGAATTGTGTGAATTATGTCTTGTGCAATTATATAAGCTGGTGCAGCTTTTGCTCCAAATATCATAGTGATTGGAGTTTCTGGCTTCTTACCACTCTTTATTTCTAAGTATTTATTGATAATGTAAAGTACATTCATTTGTTGTCTCTTGTATTCATGAAGTCTCTTTACTTGAATATCAAATATAGAATTTTCGTTTATATCTACTCCTTCAGTTTCCTTTAAGTACTTCTTAAGAGCTATCTTATTGTTCTTCTTTATTTCTCCAAGCTTGTTAAGTACAGCTTTGTCATCTACAAACTTACCTAATTCTTCAAGCTTAGATGCATCTGTCTTATAGTCTTCTCCTATAAGTTCAGTTATATAATCTGCTAATTCATTGTTACAGTGTAATAACCATCTTCTGAAAGTTATACCATTTGTCTTATTGTTGAACTTTTCTGGATAAATATCATAGAATGGCTTTAATTCTACTTTTTCTAATATGTCAGTATGTAGAGCAGCAACTCCATTTACACTGAATCCATAGTGAATGTCCATATTAGCCATGTGTACTCTGTTTTGTTCATCAATTATGGCAACCTTTGGATCACTATATTTAGCCTTAACTTTATTGTCTAATTCTCTGATTATTGGTAATAATTGAGGAACAACCTTTTCTAAGTAAGCTATTGGCCACTTTTCAAGTGCTTCTGCAAGTATTGTATGGTTAGTGTAAGCACAAGTCTTAGTAACTATTTCTATAGCTTCATCCATTCCTACTCCTTTCATTCTTAATAATCTTATTAATTCAGGAATAACCATTGATGGATGTGTGTCATTTATTTGAACTACAACATGTTCATTTAACTTGTGTAAGTCATATCCATTTTCTTCTGCTTCTAAAAGTATTAATTGAGCAGCATTACTTACCATGAAGTATTGTTGATATATTCTTAAAAGATTTCCTGCTTCATCACTATCATCTGGATATAAGAATAAAGTTAAGTTTTCCTTTATATCATTCTTATCAAAGCTGATTCCTTCTTTTACTAATGATTCATTTAAAGTATCTATATCAAATAATCTTAACTTATTACAAGCTTTATTGTATCCAGTTACATCAATATCATATAATGTTGATTTTAAGCTAAATCCATCAAATGGAACTTCAAATGAAATGTCAGATTTATTTAACCAACTTTCGCTTGTTATCCATGGGTTCTTAACAGCCTTTTGCTTTCTATCTTCAAATACTTGTTGGAATAATCCAAAGTGGTAGTTTAATCCTACACCATCACCATTTAATCCTAAAGTTGCAATTGAATCTAAGAAACAAGCTGCAAGTCTTCCAAGACCACCATTTCCTAATGAAGGTTCTAATTCAACTTCTTCGATTTCTGATAAAGATTTTCCATTCTCGCTTAATACCTTTTTAACTTCATCATATAAACCTAAGTTTATTAAGTTATTTGATAATAATTTACCAATTAAGAATTCTGCTGAAATATAATATAATTTCTTATTTCCTTTATTTGTTCCCTTAGCTTTAATACTATTTTTTGTAAGTTCTAATAATGCTAAGTAAATTTCTTCATTACTAGCTTCGCTTATTGATTTTTGAAATCTTGCGTTTAAAATTTCTTTTAAATTATTTTCTATCATCAATTTTTCCCACCTTAAAATATATTTTATAATTTAATTTTTACTATTTAACTCTTACTGTCCTCTCCTTGAGGACAATTTTATTCTATCACTTTTTTTATATTTTACTTGTATATTTATACTTTTTTTTGTACATTTATTATGTATTTTTTATGAAATATCAACTTTTTTATT
>CACZYK010000098.1 GCA_902785295.1 uncultured Clostridium sp. | reverse complement strand
ACTGTTCCTTTATTAGGAAAAGATAGTTTCCAAGAAGTTGATATTGCAGGAATAACTATGCCTATTACAAAACATAATTATATAGTTAAAGATGTTAAAAATCTTCAACAGGTTATTAGAGAAGCATTTCATATAGCACAATCTGGAAGACCAGGTCCAGTTTTAATTGATATTCCTAAGGATGTAACAGCAAATAAAGCAGAATATGAAAAGCTTCCTCCAATTCCAATTGAAAAGAAAATAAGATATATAAAAGATGAAGCTTTAAATAAAGTTTTAGATTTAATAAAAAATTCTAAACGTCCATTTATATATGCTGGTGGAGGAATAATAGCAGCAGATGCTTCTAAAGAATTAGTAGAATTTGCAGAAAAAATAGGAGCTCCTGTTTCTAATACTCTTATGGGAAAAGGAAATATAGATAGCAATCATCCTCTTTATACAGGAATGATTGGAATGCATGGAACAAAGGCATCAAATATTGCAGCAACTAAATGTGATTTATTTATTGCAATTGGTGCAAGATTTTCAGATAGAGTTTTAGGAAAAAAAGATCATATAAAGAATGCAAAGGTAATTCATATAGATGTTGACCCTGCTGAAATAAATAAAAATATTAAAGTTGATGCATTTTTAGTAGGTGATGCAAAGCTTGTATTACAAAGATTGATTGAATGTGTTGATGAAAAGAAAAATGAAGAGTGGATTGAAGATATAAGAAAAATAAAAAAAGCAGGAGATGTTATAAAAGAATCTCCAAATTTAACACCAGAATTTTTATTCCAAAAGCTAAATGAATTAGATGATGGAAATTTAATAATAAGCACTGAAGTAGGACAACATCAAATGTGGACTGCTCAATATTTTAACTTTAAAAAGCCAAGAACATTTATATCTTCAGGTGGACTTGGAACAATGGGGTATGGACTTGGTGCCTGTATAGGAGCTCAAGTAGGAAAGCCAGAATGTAAGGTTATAAATATAGCTGGTGATGGTAGCTTTGGAATGAACTGTAATGAAATAGCAACAGCTGTTTCAAATAAACTTCCAATAGTTATGATAATAATGAATAATAATGTATTAGGAATGGTTAGACAATGGCAACAATTCTTCTATGAGAGCAGATACTCTCAAACAACATTAAATAGAAAAACTGATTTTGTTAAACTTGCAGAAGCATTTGGAGCAAAAGGATTTAGAGTTACTGAAAAGAGTCAGTTAGAAGCTGTTCTTAAGGAAGCTTTAGCAAGCAAAGAACCAGTTTTAATAGATTATATAATAGATTGTGATAAAAAGGTATTTCCTATGGTTGCACCTGGAGCACCAATTAGTGACATAATGACAGAAGAAGATTTTAAAGAAAAAAATAAATAATGGCTAAAATCTTAAATTAGTTTAAAAACATTAAGTTGTTGTATTAAGAAAACATATAGTATTTTATTAAATGCTATATAAATAAATTTCTTTTTACAACAGCTTTTTATTTTAGAGAAAATAAAATTGTTAGTATATATTTTTTATTACAAAAAAGTTAGGCTACTAATCTTTTTAAGCGTTTACACAAAGATGATTTCTTGAATAATCTTTTATTTTTAAAAATAATGTTAAATAAAATTAATAAAATTTAAGAAAAAGTACATCTTAATATTGAAATATAATTTAAAAAGATATATAATAATATTAGTCGACTAACTAATTAATGGAGGATGTAAATGGAAGAATCATCAGAAAATTCACTTCAAAAAATTTTTGCTCAAATAGCTCGTTTTCACTTTTTAATATCTCAACAGGGTTTAGAAAAAATGGAACTATATCCTGGTCAGCCTCAAATGCTTTTAACACTTTATAAAAGTGATGGAAGAAGTCAAAGAGAGCTATCAGAAAGTTTAATGATAAAGCCAGCAACTGTTACAGTTATGATAAAAAGATTAGAAAAAACAGGATTTGTAGAAAGAAAAGATGATAAAAATGATCAGAGAATTAGCAGGATTTTTTTGACTGAAAAGGGGAAAAATATATGTGAAAATTTAAAAGAAATGCATGCAGAAATAGAAAAAAAATGTTTCTATAATTTCACATTAGAAGAAAAAATATTATTACGAAGATTTTTAATTCAAGTAAGAGACAATCTTAATGATGTTTATAAGGAAGTTAAAAATAAAGGTAATATAAAGAAATAATCAAAGGAGACAATGGCTATGTTCAAATTAATTAAATATTTAAAAAAGTCAACAATGTCTATATTAGTTATAATAGCATTGCTAGTAGTTCAAGCTTTATGTGATTTAGCTTTGCCAGATTATACATCTAAAATAGTTAATGTTGGCATACAACAGGGAGGGGTAGAGAATGCAGTCCCTGAAGTTATAAGAAAAAGTGAAATGGATAAGGTATTATTATTTATGTCCTCTGAGGATAAGGATAAAGTATTAGATAATTATAAATTAGTAGAAAAAGATAATTTAACAGAAGAAGATACTAAAAATTATTCTAAGTTAGATGAAGATATTTATAAACTTAATACGAAAGATGAAGATAAAATAGAAGAACTTAATGAAATATTAGGAAAGCCATTATTAACAGTTTCAGGATTAGAAAATGATAGTGATGAAACAAAAGCTATGAAGGAACAGATGATGTCTAACCTTCCACCTCAAATGGCTCAAGGAGGAAATGTTGATATATTTCAAGTATTTTCAATGATGCCTGAAGAACAATTTAAACAAGTAAAAGATAAAATTGATGAACAATTTAGTGAAATGCCAGATAGTATTATAAGTCAAGCAGCCATATCTTATGTTAAAGGTGAATATGAAGCTATAGGAATAGATATGGATAAAGCTCAAATTAATTATATTTTATTATCAGGAGCTAAGATGTTAGGAATAGCTCTTTTAGGTGCAATAGTATCCATTATAGTAGGATTTATAGCATCAAAAGTTGCAGCAAAAACATCAATGGAACTTAGAAGTAGTATTTTTAAGAAAGTAATGAGTTTTTCAAATTCAGAAATGGATAAATTTTCAACAGCTTCTTTAATTACACGTAGTACAAATGATATACAACAAATTCAAATGGTTATTGTAATGTTGTTAAGAATGGTATTATATGCACCAATTTTAGGAATAGGTGGAGTTATTAAGGTTTTAAATACAAATACATCAATGACTTGGATTATAGGATTAGCCATAGTAGTAATATTAGGTATAGTATTAACATTATTTATTACAGTAATGCCTAGGTTCAAAATACTTCAAAAGCTTGTGGATAAAGTAAATTTAGTAACTCGTGAAATATTAACAGGACTTCCTGTAATACGTGCATTTAGTACACAAAAACATGAAGAAGAAAGATTTGATAAAGCTAATATGGATTTAACAAAGACTAATCTTTTTGTAAATAGAATCATGTCTGGAATGATGCCTCTTATGATGTTTGTAATGAATGGAGTTACACTTCTTATAGTTTGGAATGGTGGAAAAGGAATAGATGCAGGTACAATGCAAGTTGGAGATATGATGGCATTTATACAATATTCAATGCAAATAATTATGGCGTTTTTAATGATAACAATAATGTCTATAATGCTTCCAAGAGCATCAGTATCAGCAGTACGTGTTGATGAAGTTTTAAACACTAAATTAAGTATTAATGATAGTGAAAATCCACAAAAATTTGATGAAAGTAAAAAGGGTGTTGTAGAATTTAAGAATGTATCTTTTAAATATCCAGATGCAGATGAAGACATACTAACTAATATTTCATTTACTGCAAAGCCAGGGGAAACTATAGCTTTTATAGGAAGTACTGGTAGTGGTAAATCAACATTAATCAACTTAATTCCTCGTTTCTTTGATGTAACAGAAGGAGAAATTTTAGTAGATGGTGTAGATATAAGAAATGTTTCTCAACATGAATTAAGAGAAAAAATAGGATATGTTCCTCAAAAGGGAGTCTTATTCTCAGGAACAATAGATTCAAATTTAAGATATGGAAAAGAAGATGCAACTGAAAAAGAAATAGAAAAAGCAGCTAAAATAGCACAAGCAACTGAATTTATAGAAACAAAGCCAGAAAAATATAATACTGAAATTGCTCAAGGTGGTTCTAATGTATCTGGTGGACAAAAGCAAAGACTTTCAATAGCAAGAGCAATAGCTAAAAATCCAGATATTTATATATTTGATGATAGCTTTTCAGCACTTGATTTTAAAACTGATGCAGCCTTACGTAAATCGCTAAAAGCTGAAACTGGAGATAGTACAGTTTTAATAGTTGCTCAAAGAATAAGTACAATATTAAATGCAGAACAAATTATAGTTCTTGATGAAGGAAAAATTGTTGGTAAGGGTACACATAAAGAGCTTTTAAATAATTGCGAAGTATATAAGCAAATAGCTCTATCACAACTTTCAAAGGAGGAGCTGGGAAATGAGTAATCAAAATAGAAGAAGAGGACCAATGGGAGGACATCATGGTCCAGGTGCTCCAGTAGAAAAAGCAAAAGATTTTAAAGGAACAATGAAAAAACTTTTAGGTGAATTAAGTGCTTTTAAAATATCTTTAATTGGAGTAATAATTTTTGCAATTGGAAGTGCAGTATTTTCAATAGTAGGCCCAAAGATTTTAGCAAAAGCTACAGATGAGCTTTTTAATGGATTAGTAAGAAAAGTATCAGGCGATAGTATAGGTATAGATTTTGATAAAATAGCAAAAATACTTTTATTTCTTTTAGGAATTTACATTATAAGTTTAGTATTTTCATTCCTTCAAGGATTTTTAATGAGTAACGTTTCACAAAAAATGTGTTATAACTTAAGAAAAGAATTGTGTGAAAAAGTAAATAGAATGCCAATGAAGTATTTTGATACAAAGACACATGGGGAAGTATTATCAAGATTTACTAATGATATTGATACATTAGGACAAAGTTTAAACCAAAGTTTAACTCAGCTTATAACATCTTTAACAACAATAATAGGTACACTTGTAATGATGCTTTCAATAAGCTTTAAAATGACTTTAGTAGCATTAGTAATATTACCTATATCAATGATATTTATTTCTACTATTGTTAGAAAATCACAAAAATACTTTAAATCTCAACAAGAATATTTAGGACATGTAAATGGTCAAGTAGAAGAATTATATGGTGGACATAGTGTTGTTAAAGTATTTAATGGTGAAGAAAAAGCTATAAAAGAATTTGATAAAGCAAATGGAACATTATATGAATCTGCTTGGAAATCACAGTTTTTATCAGGTATGATGATGCCTATAATGCAATTTGTTGGTAACTTAGGATATGTTGGAATAGCAATACTAGGAGGATATCTTGCTATAAATAAAACAATAGGAGTTGGAGATATTCAAGCTTTTATTCAATATGTTAGAAACTTTACTCAACCTATTTCTCAAGTTGCACAGGTGGCTAATATGCTTCAATCTACAGCAGCGGCTTCTGAAAGAGTTTTTGAATTCTTAGATGAAGAAGAAGAAGACCAAGTTGTTGAAAATCCAGTTCATATAGATGGACTAGAAGGAAGTGTAGAATTTAAAAATGTTCACTTTGGATATAATCCAAATAAGATAATAATAAATGATTTTACAGCAAAGGTTAAGCCAGGACAAAAAGTTGCTATAGTTGGACCAACTGGTGCAGGAAAAACTACTATGATAAAGCTTCTTATGAGATTTTATGATGTAAATAGTGGAGCAATTTTAGTAGATGGTCATAATGTAAAAGACTTTAATAGAACTGAATTAAGAGATATGTTTGGTATGGTTCTTCAAGATACATGGTTATTCAATGGAAGTATAAAAGAAAATATAAGATATGGTAAGCTTGATGCTACTGATGAACAAGTAGTAGAAGCTGCTAAGGCGGCTCATATTGACCACTTTATAAGAACACTTCCAGGTGGATATAATATGGAATTAAATGAAGAAGCAAGTAATGTTTCACAAGGACAAAAGCAATTATTAACAATTGCTCGTGCAATTTTAGCAGACCCTAAGATATTAATTTTAGATGAAGCTACAAGCTCAGTTGATACAAGAACAGAAGTTTTAATTCAAAAAGCTATGGATAATCTTATGAAAGGAAGAACAAGCTTTGTTATAGCACATAGATTATCAACAATAAAAGATGCTGAATGAAGAGTTACTAAAGAAAAATGGATTCTATGCAAATCTTTATAACTCACAATTTGAAAAGGCTGTTTAGTTAAAAATTGGCTTGGTTCAAAACTATTTGCTTCCTTATGTTATTCGTGGGTTCCGTCGACAGGCTCCAAGTCACCCACTTCATAAAATAAGGAAGCAAATAGTTTAATAAACAAAGACAATATTTTTAAGATAATATAATAAAGTTGAATATAATGATTTTCTAAAAATGGCTTGGTTCAAAACTATTAGGTTCCTTATGTTATTTGGTGGTTCCGTCGACAGGCTCCAAGTCACCCCTTCATAAAATAAGGAATCAAATAGTTTAATAAACAAAATCAATATTTTTAAGATAATATAATAAAGTTGAATATGATAATTTTTCTATCGTATTTGGCTTTATTATTTTTCTATTAGTATAATTGTTAGGGATGTTAAAAAAATAGCATAAAAAATAATTATAAAGATATATTTAAAGTAAGGATAAAGAATAATGAATTATGTATATATGATAAGGTGTAAAGATGGAAGTCTTTATACTGGGTGGACTAATAATTTAGAGAAGAGATTTAAAAATCATTGTGAAGGGAAGGGGGCGAAGTATACTCGTGGAAGAGGTCCTTTAGAGCTTGTTTATTATGAGGTTTTTGAGGATAAGAGGGAAGCTATGAGAAGAGAATATGAGATA